>DATNMW010000208.1:0-36749 GCA_035602155.1 Bryobacteraceae bacterium
CGCGAGCCATTGAGGCCAGCCGGATTGGCGGCCGTGGCTACGGGAACGAAATTATTAGCGTTCCATTCGGGCACAATGTAATCCGGGCGAAACGAGAACCGAATTCGCTGTTCGAAGTAATCGTTGATCAAACCCTTAAGCGCTGCGCCGGTTCGGGGATGGGGCGCGACGCCACGCGATTTGTAGTTCTCCACTTCCGCTTCCCTTGCAGGGCTGATCCGATGGTCGTGGCGCAAGTTGCATGCGACCGCTTGGTCGCCCGGGTCTGCAATCGACGACCTCAACAAGTCGGCGATGGCTGGATCATAGGCCGGTGGCATAGTTCGAAATCATACCATGCCAGCCAAATGATATGGTTCTACTGCTTCAACTCCGCCACAATCTCGGCCGCCACCGCGCGGGCTTTCTCGATCGCGCCGGGCTCGAAGCTGATAGCGCCCACGCGCGCATGCCCGCCGCCGCCGTAGCGCTCGCAAATGGTCGCCAAATTATGCTTGGGCTCTTCCGCCGCCCAAGGGTTCGATCCCACTGAAACCTTGGTGCGGAAACTGGAGGGGCTGACCGACACCGTGTAGGTGCAATTCGGGAACAGGTAGTATGGAATGAATTTGTTGTAGCCTTCCAGGTCGTAGCCCGTCAGATCGAAGAAAACCACGCCGTCGTCCTCGGTGGCGCGCCCGCCGATCATGCCCACCGAGTTCAAGTGCCGCTGATACAAAGGCTCGAACAGCGCCTGGATCTCGGGCTCCGCGGCGATATCTTCCAGCTTCCTGTGCTGCATCCAGCCGATGATTTTTTGTATGATCCCGGAGCCCTTGGCGCCCTCGATCACGAGGGTCAGTTTCATGGCCGGCGCGCCCAGTTCCACGGCGCTCTTGGCGTCGGGATACTGTGCGCCGTCGATGATGTTGGCCCACTCGACCAGGTGGTCCAGATCGGCCGCGGCGAAGCCGAAACGCTCCTTGGCGACCGCGCAGATGAACGAGGTGCAGGACTTGTACGAAGGGTCGTAGAGTTTGCGGCCGCTGTGGTCCTGGCGGAAGTTCTCGGCGTCCTCGGGCGTCAGGAAAGCGCTCTGATGGTGGTCGAACCACCAGGTCAGGCGCGGATCGCTGGAATATTTGAAATCGACGATGGCGTTTACGTCGCCATCCCAAAGGCTGTCCTCGAAGAGTTGGGATGCCTTGTGGGCCATCCCAGTGTAGACATATTCCGCTTGAGGGTAAAAGGCGCCCTGCATAAAGCGGGTGAAATATGCGGCGGAAGCAGCGCCGTCGAAACAATGGTCGTGATAGAGAATGCGTACCCGCATGAACTTTGTAGGAAACGTACCAGCTTGCCTGAACGGGCGGGCAAATGCAAGTGCGTGCCGTTTGGATCGCCGGGCCTAATAGAGCAGTGCGTTAAAGAATAGTTTAAACGTTTGATAGCTTTGCGCGCGATATTGAGGCCGCATGCCGAACAGAATTATGTGGCCGGCGCCCAGCTTGGCATCCACCAGCGCGGCTTTGCCCGCCAGGTATTTTTCGCCCAGGAGCCAGCCCGACGCCAGCAGATTGGCATCCGGATAACGCACCGGGGCACTCACCTGAGTATCTGCCTGGATGTCCCAAGCCGGGCTTGCCTCGGACCAGATCGCGAGGTCTTCCGGCAGGCCCGCAGCCAGCGGATGGTGCAGGTCGAGGTGCGCGTTCAAAATCGACCCGGGCGAATAATATTCGGTATTGGCGACGCCATGCACCACATTGCGCGCTGCCACGCCCAGGTGCATCGTGGCATATTCGGATGCGCGGTTCAGGAAGATCAGCGTGCCGCCCGCGGTAGCGAATTCGCGTAGCGCATCGGCGCCTTTAGCCTCCAGTCCACCCGTGAATTCCGGCGGCATGCTGCCAGGTTTGTGGCCGCTTTCCATAGATGCGGGACTCGCATCCGGGAACACCATTACGTCGAAATGTTTCTGCAATCCGCCCGCCTGGATTTCCTTATTTTCAAGCGAAGCATACTTGAAGCCGAATTCCTCCAACAGCCAACGGGTCCAGCCTTCGTCGTTGTTGGGGATGAAGCTGCGATACAGACCTATGCGGGGGCGCTCTATCCGCCGCCAACCGCCGCCTTGATTTTCCCTTGCGAAATCGCCAGTCGCGGCATTCCGCCAGACCGCGCCGCCCCCGTTCCAAGTGCTATTGATGGCCATCCAAGAAGCGCTATCCGAAGCCGGCAGTCCCACGGGGTGCGTGACGACCGGGCCCGGCCGCAGTCCGGCAACCGGCGTGTCGGTTGCCTGCACAAGCACGCCCATCAACAGCGGCAAAGTGTGCGCCGTCACATCGTAAGGGCGCTGCGGAGGGCCGCCGGGATAGAGCCGCATATCGGGGTAGTGCTGCCGTTCCAGCAGCGCCTTGGCCCATCCGCCGTAGGGCTGCGCCATCGGGATGACGTTGTCCCCGCTATCGGTATGCTCGATCTCCACGTACCCGAACGACAGAGTATCCAGCATCTTGCGCGCGGCCGTCTGGTCGCGCTGTTCGCGCGGAATGATGAACCCCCAAGGCGATTGCCGCGCCACCTGCCGCTGCCCGATCCTGTAGAAATTGCGCAGCAATTCTTCGCGATGCAACGCCGCCTGGTACAGGCACGATTCCATGGCGATCAGTTGGTCGTCTACAATGTCGCGCAACCGCCAGACGCCGCCCGGCCAAGGCTCCAGGAAATTCCAGCTGCGCTCTCGCGCGTTGTAACCCAGCGCGTCGCGCTCAAGCTGGCCCGGCTCTACCGTAATGGGGCTGGCTAGCTTCGCGCTGGCCGATTCGGTCAGGATGCGCATGCCGCCATGGAACGCCTGGTAATGCCGCGACGGCGTCCAGAAGTCGTACATGGCGTGAATCGCGACGCCCTTTTGCCCGGCGGCGGTCAAGTCGGCTGCCATGGCCGTCCCGATCATGTTGGATTCCTGCATTATGATCGCGTCGATATTCGGCTCGATGGGGTCCAGCCACGGCGGCACGAAGATGCGCGCCGCGTTGGAACCCATCTGGTGTACGTCGTAGACGATCTGCGGATGCCAGACGTTATGCAGCTTGGCGACGGTAAGCTGCGTTTCCTTCTGGGTGAACATGTACCAGTCGCGATTGTTGTCGTGGCCGACGTACTTCTGGTAAAGCTGCGGCGGGCCGGTGCCTTCGAAGGGTGTGCCGAGGGTGCGCCGGTACCAGCGCGTGACGATATCCACGCCATCCGGATTGAGCGAGGGCGCCAGCAGAAAGATCGTGTTTTCGAGGATGGCACGGATGCGGAGCGTGTCTTCGGTTAGCAGGCGGTAAGCGAACTCCACGGCAGTTTGGGTGGAGGCCAGTTCCGTAGCGTGAATCGAACAGGTGATTAAAACTACAGTCTTGCCTTCCGCGGCCAGCTTTTCAGCCTCGCTTTCCGAAGTCAGGCGCGGATCGGCCAGGCGGCGCTGGACTTCGATGTACCGTTCCAGATGGCGTAACGTTTCGGGGTCGGAGATCGTGGCGGCGATGAACGGACGACCTTCCGTACTCTTGCCCAATTCTTCCACGCGGATGCGGTCGGAACTGGCTTGGATTGTTTGGAAATAGGAGACGACTTTGTCCCAGTCGAGGACCATGTGGTCCGACCCCATGCGCTGGCCGAAGAAGGTTTCCGGCGACGGTACGGCGGCCTGGACCCGGGAGGAACCCGCAATCAAGAGACAGACCAGGAGGCCTGTCCTACTCACAGAGCCTCCAGCATGCTTCCGATATCGTCCGGGCTGTTGTAAAAGTGCGGCGACACGCGCACCCACCCTTGGCGTGGCGCCACTGTTACTCCGGCAGCGTTCAGCCGGCGGACAACGTCTCCGGCCTCCAGGCCATCCCTCCGGAAACTGACGATGCCCGCTCCGTTCGCCGCGGAGCGGCTCCCAAGTACTTCATAGCCTTTGGCTTGGACGCCTTCCGCTACCAGATCCCCCAACCTTTGAATAGCCGGGGCGATGGCGTCAATCCCCACTTCCAGCAAGAACTCCATCGACGCGCGTAGGCCATAGCAGCCAATGGTATTGAGCGTTCCGCACTCGTAGCGTCCGGCATCCGGTCTTAGGGTCATGTCGCGCGATGCGTAATCGGCATAGCGGGCAACGTTGGTCCAACCGAACTCCACGGGTTGTACAGAATCTTGAAACTCTTGGGAAACGAACAAGATACCGCAACCCTCCGGTCCCAGCAGCCACTTGTGCCCATCGGCCGCCAGCGCACCGATGTGCGCCTTCCGCACGTCCACTGGGAACGCGCCCAGGCCCTGGATGGCGTCTACCAGAAAGGCGCAGCGATTTCGATGGCAAATCTCGCCGATGGCTTCCAGGTCGACGCGATGCCCACTCAAGTATTGGACGAAGCTGATCGCCAGCAAGCGCGCGCCGCGGCATGCATGGTCGACGCGATCCAGGGGATCGAGGTACGAAAGCCATTCGACTTGCACACCGGTTTCTTCCAGTCTTTTCCATGGGTAATAGTTGGCGGGGAACTCTTCGCGAAAGGCGACCATCTTCTCGCCGGAACGCAAGCCCATGCCCAAAGCTACGGTGGCGATGCCCTCGGACGTGTTCTTTACCAGCGCGATTTCGCCGCGGACTGCCCCGATCAAATGCGCCGCCGCCGCCCGCAGCCCTTCGTACGTTTCCAGCCATTGTCCATAATGCAGACTGCCGTTATCCATGGCGTCCGCCGCCAGCCACTGCATCGATTCCGCCGCCCGCCGGCACAGGGGCGACACGGCCGCATGATTCAGATAGATGAGGCGCTTGCGGACGGGAAACTGATCGGCGTACTGGAGCCACAACTCTTCCTGAGATTTTTCAACCGTTTCGAAACCCATTATCATGAATATACGTTATATGCCCTTAAGGAGGGGTGTCATGCGGCCGGTCTGGGCCAGCTTGGTGTTGTTGGTTGCCTCGCTAACCGTTGCGTTAGGCAACGATAGCAACAACGACAAGAAAGACGATCCCAGCCAGATCGGCAACCGGGACGTGGGCAAGGGCCTGAACTGCTATTCCATCGAGAAAGAGATCGCCATGGGCAAGCAACTGGCTGGAGAAGTCCAGCGCCAGGCGAAGATGATGGACGACCCGATCGTTACCGAATATGTGAACAGGGTAGGCCAGAAGCTGGCTCGCAACTCCGATGCCAAGGTTCCGTTCACTTTCCAGGTAATCGACGACCCCACGCTGAACGCCTTCGCGCTCCCCGGCGGATTTATTTTCGTGCATGCCGGCCTGTTGACGGCCGCTGAAACCGAAGCGGAGATGGCCAGCGCCATGGCGCACGAGATCGCCCACGTGGCCGCCCGCCACATGACCCGCCAAGCCTGCCGGGCTAAGGTGGCGAACATCGCCACCCTGCCCTTGATCTTCCTGGGAGGCTGGAGCGGGTATGCCGTCCGGCAAGCCGCCAGTGCGGCTATCCCGATGACGTTTCTGTCGTTTTCGCGCGGATTCGAGGCCGAAGCGGACTACCTGGGTTTGCAGTACCTTTATGCCGCTGGCTACGACCCCACGGCGGCGATCGACATGTTTGAGAAAATGATGTCGCTCCAAGAACAGAGGCCCGGCGCGATCGCTAGGGTTTTCTCCACCCATCCCATGAACGACGACAGGCTGAAGAAGAGCCAGGCCGAGATTCAGAGGATACTGCCGCAGAAGGCGGAATACGTGGTGAGTACTTCGGAATACGCCGAGGTGCGGGCCCGTCTGCTGTCGATCGAGAACCAGCGCAAGGTGCGTTCCGCGGAGAAAGATCCCAAAGGCCCGGTTCTGCGCCGCTCCCCCGGCAGCGGGGCGCCCGACACGGCCGACGGAGATTCCGGCGACCGTCCGACCGTCAAAAGACGCGATTTAGAGGAGTAGCCAATCAGTTAGAAGTATACGTCCGGCAAAATTGGGCGTATAGTGGAGGGTAACTGGAGTATCCACTCATGAAGCGGTTTTCTGCTATACTCGTGGCCCTTCTGGCGGTCCTAACCCTTCTGCCAAACAGATCCCTTGCCGAGGACAAAAAGAACGATCCCGATGAAATCGGGAATCGCGACGTTGGCAAAGGCGTCAATTTCTGGTCCCTGGAGAAGGAGATCGCGCTCGGCAAACGGCTGGCGCAGGAAGTCGAGCGCCAGGCCAAGATGGTCGATGACCCGATCGTCGCGGAGTACGTGAATCGAGTCGGGCAGAACCTGGTGCGCAATTCCGACGCCAAAGTCCCGTTTACGATCAAGGTTGTCGATTCCGAGGAAGTGAACGCGTTCGCACTGCCTGGCGGGTTCTTCTTCGTGAACTCGGGCCTGATCTTGAAGGCGGATAGCGAATCCGAACTGGCGGGAGTGATGGCGCACGAGATCGCGCACGTGGCCGCGCGCCACGGCACCCGGCAGGCCACCCGCGGCGAACTCGCGCAAATCGGCATGATTGCCGCATCCATCGCCATCCCGTATACTTGGACCGGCTACGCCGTTCGCCAAGGCATGGGCTTGGCCATCCCCATGGGATTCCTGGTCTTCACCCGCGGCATGGAAAAGGAAGCGGATTACCTGGGCCTGCAGTACATGTATAAGGCCGGCTACGATCCGACCTCGTTCGTGGACTTCTTCGAGAAGATCGAAACCATGGAAAAGCGGAAACCCGGCACCGTCGCCAAGGTGTTTTCAACGCACCCCATGACGGACGACCGCATCAAGGCGTCCCAGACCGAGATTCAGACGATCCTGGTAGCCAAACCCGAATACGTGGTCAACACTTCGGAGTTCAACGACGTGAAGGCGCGGCTGTACTCGCTGCACAGCCACCGGAAGATGGAGAAGGGCAAAGACGACCCCAGCCGCCCGACCTTGAAGCGGACTCCGGGCAGCGGCAACGGTCCGGTGGACGACAACGATAAGCAGCCTGCCGATCAGGACGACCGGCCCACGCTGAAGCGGCGGGACAGCGACAGTGCCAGCTAGGACTGTCCGGCAATCAAAAGATGGGGCTTAGGGGGGTAACCCGCCGGACCCGCTATACGTATACAATTCAGCGGTACACCCAATTGGCGTATAGTATAGTAACAGGAGTTTTCCACCAATGAAGCGCTTCCTAGCTGTTCCCGTGGCCTTCCTGGCAGTTCTCACCCTTCTGCCAACCCGCGCTCTGGCCGACGACAAGGAAAAGGATCCCGACGAAATCGGCAATCGGGACGTTGGCAAGGGCGTCAATTTCTACTCGTTGGAGAAAGAGATCGCCATTGGCAAGCAACTTTCGCTGGAAGTCGAGCGGCAATCCAAGATTGTGGACGATGCGGTTGTGGCCGAATACGTAAACCGGATTGGCCAGAACCTGGTGCGCAATTCCGACGCTAAAGTTCCGTTCACCATCAAGGTGCTGGATTCCGAAGAAGTGAACGCGTTCGCGCTGCCCGGCGGGTTCTTCTTTGTGAACTCGGGCTTGATCCTGAAGGCGGACAGCGAGTCCGAACTCGCGGGCGTGATGGCACACGAAATCGCGCATGTCGCGGCGCGCCACGGAACGCGGCAGGCCACCCGCGGGCAACTCGCCCAAATCGCCATGATCGCCGCGTCGATCGCCGTCCCTTATACGTTGGCTGGCTACGCCGCCATGCAGGGCGCGAACCTGGCCATCCCTATGGGGTTCCTGGTCTTTTCGCGCAAAATGGAGCGCGAGGCGGATTTCCTGGGCCTGCAGTACATGTATAAGGCGGGTTATGACCCAACTTCGTTCGTGGACTTCTTCGAGAAGGTCGAGACCCTGGAGAAGCGCAAGCCCGGCAGCGTGGCCAAGGTGTTTTCGACACACCCCATGACAGACGACCGCATCAAGGCTTCCCAAGATGAGATCCAGACGATCCTGAAAGCTAGGCCCGAGTACGTGGTCAACACTTCGGAATTCAACGATGTGAAGGCGCGCCTCTACTCGTTGCACAACCACCGGAAGTTGGATAAGGGCAAGGACGACCCGAACCGCCCAACCCTGAAGCGGAGCCCGGGCAGCGGCACCGGCCCGGTGGACGACAACAATAAGCAGCCAGCCGATCAGGACGACCGGCCTACCCTGAAGCGACGGGATGGCGGCGACAGCTCTTCCAGTTCCAGTTCCAACTAGGCACAGGTTTTATTGGCCACAAGCTTCACGCGAGCTCTATTTGAACTTGCGTGCCGCCTGCTGGCTTACGATAGTGGATAAATGGGCGCCGGTCAGCGTATAAGAGAACATCGCGACGAAATCCTGCGGGGCGCCGCCCTGCACGGGGCCGGAAACGTGCGACTTTTCGGCTCGGTGGCGCGCGGCGAAGACACGCCGGAAAGCCACGTAGACCTTCTTGTCGACGTGACGGGCGATACTACCCCCATGGTTTCCTGGGAGCCTGATCGCCGACCTGGGTAACTTCTGGGCCAGCGTGTACAGGTGGTGATCCGGCGCTCGTTTGAGTCCTCTGATCCGCGACGCCGTTCTGCGGGAAGCCGTGCCGCTGTGAAATCCCAGCGCGCAGTCTGGCTCGTTGTTACGCGGGATCGCCCTGATGCCCAAGACGACACCGGTCCGAAGCACTCGGGCGGCGAGGCCAATGGTCGCTCGAATGCCTTTGGCCGGGGATGCTCGAACAGATCTCGTCCATATCTTCGGGTCTGACGTGATCGGTGTTTGCAAACGCGATCAGCCGCCCAGCACCAGTAGTACGATAGACCTCAGCGGATGAAGAACATCATCGTCGGCACCGCCGGCCACATCGATCACGGCAAGACCGCGTTGGTGAAGGCACTGACCGGCATTGACGCGGACCGCCTCGAAGAGGAAAAGCGCCGCGGCATCACCATCGATATCGGTTTCGCGCACCTCCAATTGACGCCCGGGCTGCGGCTGGGCTTCGTGGACGTGCCGGGGCACGAACGCTTCATCAAGAATATGCTCGCCGGCGTGGGAGGCATCGATCTGGTGCTGTTTGTAATCGCAGCAGACGAATCCATCAAGCCGCAAACGCGCGAGCACTTCGATATTTGCCGTCTGCTGGGAATCCCACAGGGCGTGGTGGCGCTTACCAAGGCCGATCTGGTGGAACCGGACATCCTCGAACTGGTGCGTCTGGAAGTCGAAGAGTTCGTCACGGGCTCGTTTCTGGAAGGCGCGCCCGCGGTGGCAGTCAGCTCCGTAACGGGCGCAGGGCTTGACGATCTGCGCCTAGAGCTGCAGCGCGCCGCCTCCACCGTGACGGAGAAGAGCGCGGCGGGACATTTCCGCTTGCCGCTGGATCGCGCTTTTACGGTGAAAGGCTTCGGCACTGTGGTCACCGGAACGTTGACTTCGGGCAGCGTCCGCAAGGAGCAGGAAGTCGAGCTGTATCCCACCGGACGGCGACTGCGGGTGCGCGGCGTACAAGTCTACGGGGATCCCGCGGATCATGCGGTGGCCGGGCAGCGCACCGCGCTCAACTTGGCGGATATCGAACCCGCGGAGGCGCCGCGCGGCATGGTGCTGGCCGCGCCTGGGACGTTCCGGACCGTCACGCAAGTGGATTGCTCACTGGAACTATTGCCTTCGGCCAAGCCGCTGAAGAATCGCGCCCCGGTGCATTTCCACGCGGGCACGGCCGAGATCGAAGCGCAAGTGCGGCTGCTGGATGGCGCTACGGCGTTACAGCCGGGTCAGCGCTGCTGGGCGCGCATTGTGCTGCGCGAACCGGCGCTGCTGCTGCCCGGGGACCGCTTCATCATCCGCAGGTTTTCGCCCGTAGTTACGATTGGCGGCGGTGTGGTGGTGGATACCGACGGCAAGCGGTATCGCAAGGGCGATCGGGTGGCAGAGCGCCTGCGCAAGCTGGCCGAAGCGCCCGCTCCCGAACGGGTCGCGCTGCTGGTGCGCGAATCGAAATACGGCATGGGCATTGCCGAACTGGTGGCGCGCACGGGCCTGCTGGAGCGTGAAATCGAGGCTGTACCGAGCCGCGACCCTCAGGGAGCGGTGCTGTACTTCCAGCACCCGCAGCCCTGGTTCGCGGATCGCGCCTGGTTCCAATCCGCCCGCGACAGGCTGCTGCGCGCGGTGCGTGAATTTCATCGGAAGAACCCGCTGCTGCCCGGCATCCCCAAGCAGGATTTGCGCGGCCGCGAACTGCCGGACTCGCCCCCGTTCCTGATCGACGCCATTCTCGCGCAGGAGAAACAGATCGCCGTGGAAGGCGAGAACGTCCGGCTGGCCAGCCACAAGCTGGTGCTGAAACAAGATGAAGAGCAGGCCCGCGCCGCGATCGAGCGCGCCTTCGAAGAAGCTGGCCTAGCCGTGCCTGGGCTGCCCGATGTGCTGGCGAAATCAGGCGTGGAAGCCGCCCGCGCCCGCTCCCTCTTGCAGATTCTGCTGCGTGAAAAGCGGCTGATCCGGGTGGGCGACGACCTGGTTTTCCATCACACGGCCATGCAAAGACTGCGTACCATGCTCGCCGCGCGCCAAGCCGCGCGCTTCACCGTAGGCGCGTTCAAGGATTGGACAGGCATCTCCCGCAAATATGCCATCCCGCTGCTCGAGTACCTGGACCGCGAGCGCGTGACGCGCCGCGACGGCGACGAGCGGGTGGTCCTATGAGTGTGCCCTCTAAGGTACAATCAGCGGCATCCCGTGTTTCAGACTTCGAGGCGGCGAAACATTGCCTCTAGAGAGGTTCAGTAGAATAGAGGCTCAATGCTCGGTGACAAACGGTTTTTGAGGACGATCAAAGTGCAGAATATCCTCTCGTTCGGTCCCAACGCTTCCGAACTGGAGTTGCAATCCCTAAACGTACTCATTGGTGCGAATGGCGCGGGAAAATCGAACCTCATTGAAACCATCGCCCTCCTTCAGGCGGCGCCCGGAAATCTGCTCGAGCCGATACAAACGGGCGGTGGAATTGGCGAGTGGCTGTGGAAGGGCGGCGATAGCGCGCCAACTGGGGAAATTGACGTGACGGCCTTCTATCCTCAAGGTAGGATGCCACCTCGCCACGGTTGGAATTCGCGATGGTGGGGCAGCGCGCCGAACTGGTGGACGAGGCGATTGAGAACGCACATCCCACGCGGGCCGGCGAAGCGGATGTTTACTTTTACTATCGCTATCAACATGGTCACCCGGTTTTGAACGTGAAGACGGAAGCGCAGGCGGGTCTTGATCGTATGCGCCGTGTACTTCGGCGCGAAGATCTGCCACTAGACCAATCTGTCTTATCCCAACGCAAAGACCCGGACCAGTATCCGGAAGTGACGTTCCTCGGGAATGAGTACGCTAAGATCAAGCTTTTTCGCGAATGGAACCTCGGGCGTATCCCCCCCACACGGAAACCCCAACCTACCGACCTGCTAGCGGAGTTCGTGCGCGAGGATGCCGCCAATATCGCATTGGTACTCAATGATCTCGAGCACCGGTCCAACTTCAGAAGGAGCCTTGTAGAGAAGTTGAAGAATGCCGACGAATCCATCGAGCACTTTTCGACCAAAGTCTTGGGAGGGACTATCCAGTTGTTCCTGCACTATTCCGGTTTGAAATCCCCAGTTCCCGCAACGCGGCTCTCCGACGGGACGGTTCGCCTGCTGGCCGTGCTTTGCCATCCGGCCCCGCCGCCGCTGGTTTGCCTGGAAGAACCGGAACTGGGACTGCATCCGGACCTGCTACCCAGTCTCGCGGACCTCCCGGTGGAAGCGTCCCATCGCATGCAATTGATCGTCACGACGCACTTCGACGCACTCGTGGACGGCTTAACCAAAGTGCCCGAGGCGGTCATCGTCTGCGAGAAACGCAATGGAGCTACGCATATGGAGCGGCGGACAACTGCTGAACTGGCCGGCTGGTTGAAGGATTATGGTCTCGGACAACTCTGGCGCAGCGGCGAGATCGGAGGCAACCGCTGGTGACGGTGAAGGTATACGTGGAGGGCGGTGGCGACCACAACAAGGCGCTTGAGACGCAATGCCGGCGCGGTTTTTCGGAATTCTTTGGGAAGGCTGGACTGGAAAACCGGATGCCGAGGGTCGTCCGGTGCGGTGGGCGCCAACAGGCGTATGAGAAGTTTCGAACTTCTCGTGAAAACGCGGGCAGGGATGATTTTCCCATCCTGCTGGTTGACAGCGAAGCACCGGTCGTCGAAGGCGGCTCGTGGGAACATGTCAGGTCCGGGCGACGGGCGCGTCCCCAAGGACCAGCGGGGGGATGTCGAGAGCATCCCTAAAGACGACCTTTATGCAGGCCTCCAGCGGGCGACGAAGGATTGCCAAAAAGGCGAATACTCAAAGGGGGAGCACGCATTCCAAATCCTCGCGCGAGTTGACCCAACAAGAGTCAGGGCTTCATCGCCATTTGTCGAGAGGTTCTTAAACCTGCTGGACCGCACGTGCACTCCATGACCCGATGCGTGGTACGCGTGAGTGTGCCCTAAGGTACAATCGCGGACATGGCCACCCAGAATTACTCCAATCATGTACGCTTGGTGCCGGGATTCCACTTCGTCCTGGCGACCCTCCTGTTCTTGACGTTGATCGGATCGCTGATCAATCTCTACAATTCCTGGGGCATCCACGGGCAGTTCTATAGCGCCGCGCTGATCGTGGTGCTGACGATCTGTTGCGGTTTCCTCTTTAACTACGCGCGCGTGTTCCCGCTCAAGGCGCAGGATCGCGCTATTCGGGCCGAGGAGAACCTGCGTCATTTCGTGCTGACGGGCAAGCTGCTGGATGCGCGCCTCGCGGTAAAGCAAATCGTCGCGCTGCGTTTCGCGCCGGATGGCGAATTTGTCGATCTGGCCAGGGAAGCGGCCGACGGCAACATGTCCCCCGCCGACATCAAACGAGCCGTCAAGAATTGGAAGGCCGACGATTATAGGGTCTAAGGATCGACTTATGGCGCAAACAGAATCGACCATGCCGGCGCTGGGCACACTCGCCGCGGATTTTCATCTGCCGGATGTGGTGTCCGGAGCGACTGTCAGCCTGGACACCTTCGCTGGCAAGCGGGCGCTGCTGGTTATGTTCATCTCCCGCCACTGCCCTTATGTGCAGCACGTCAAGCACGAATTGGCGCGGCTCGGCCAAGATTACGGCGGTGCCGCGCTGGGGATCGTGGCGATTTCCCCGAACTATGTGGCGCAATATCCGGACGACGCGCCCGAGCTTCTGAAGGCGCTGGCCGCCGAACTGGGCTTGAATTATCCGATCTGCTACGACGAGACGCAGGACGTAGCCAGGGCCTACGACGCGGCATGCACACCCGACTTCTTCCTGTTCGACCAGAACCGGCGGCTGGTCTATCGCGGCCAGTTGGATGGTGCGCGTCCGCGCAATGACACGCCAGTGGCGGGCGCGGATCTGCGCGCGGCAATCGACGCGGTGCTTGCCGGGCAGCCGGTGAATCCGCAGCAGCGGCCCAGCGTCGGGTGCAATATCAAGTGGAAGCCTTAAACGACGCGGGGACGGGGAGACGCGGGCACGGAAAAAGCACCGTCACCACCCTGTAACATTCTCCAATCCCCGCGTCTCCGCGTCGCCGTGTCTCCGCGTCTCATTTTCCCCTTGCCCTTCCCTGCGATTCTTAGGACACTGAAGCTTTGGAGGCAGGAGTGGAGAAGAATGCCAGGAAAGGCTCGCTGGTCATGGAGCCGACGGAGCGCTGGACCCCGCAAGACGCCAGCGAACTCTATGACGTGGCCAGTTGGGGCAAGGGCTACTTTTCAGTCGACGGCAACGGGCACCTGTGCGTGCATCCCGCCAAGGATCCGCAGCGCTCCATCGACCTTAAACAACTGGTGGATACGCTGGTGCTGCGCGGCATTTCGCTGCCGGTCCTAGTGCGCTTCGCCGGTATTCTGGAACACCGCCTCGGCGAACTGAACGGGGCTTTTCAAACCGCCATCGCCGAACATCGCTACCAGGGCAAATATTGTTGCGTGTACCCCATCAAGGTCAATCAGCAGCGGCAGGTTGTGGAAGAAGTGCTGGAGTTCGGCCGCCCGTTCAAGTTCGGCCTGGAGGCCGGCTCCAAGCCCGAACTGATGGCCGTGATGGCCATGGCCGACAACGAAACGCCCATCGTCTGCAACGGCTTCAAGGACGACGAATACATCGAGATGGCTATGCTGGCCCAGAAGCTGGGCCGCCACATCATCCCAGTAGTCGAGAAATACACCGAGTTGAAATTGATTCTGCGCTATTCCGAGCGGGTCGGCGTGCGGCCCATGATCGGGCTGCGCGTGAAGCTGGCCAGCCGCGGCTCCGGACGATGGCGGTCGTCGGGCGGCTACCGTTCCAAGTTCGGACTTTCGGTGAGCGAAGCCGTGCGCGCCCTGCAGGAGTTGAAAGACGCGGGCATGGCCGATTGCCTGAACCTGCTGCACTTCCATCTCGGCAGCCAGATCACCAACATCCGCCAAATCAAGGCCGCAGTGAACGAGGCCGTCCGCGTGTACGTGGACCTGTCGCGCGCCGGCGCGGGACTGCGCTATCTGGACGTAGGCGGCGGGCTGGGCATCGATTACGACGGTTCCCAGACCGACTTCGAATCCAGCGTGAACTACACGCTGCAAGAGTACGCCAACGATATCGTGTATCACATCCAGAGCGTGTGCGACGAAGTAGGCGTGCCGCATCCAACTATCGTCACCGAGAGCGGACGCGCCATCGCCGCCTATCACAGTGTGCTGGTGTTCAACGTGTTGGGCGTATCGGGCATGGGCGAATCCGACGTGCCATCGGAGGTTTCGGCCGATGCCGAACAGCCGCTCATCGACTTGCAGGAAACCAATCGCTCGCTCACCTCCAAGAACCTGCTCGAAAGCTATCACGACGCGCAGCAGGCTCTGGATCAGGCGCTGAACCTGTTCAGCCTGGGCTACTTGTCTCTGGAACAGCGCTGCCAGTGCGAGAACCTGTATTGGGCGATCAGCCGCCGCATACAGGCCCTGGCGCAGTCCCTGGACTATTTTCCGGAAGAGCTGGAGGGCCTGGAAGCCATGCTCTCCGACACCTACTTCTGCAATTTTTCGCTGTTTCAAAGCATGCCGGATAGCTGGGCCATCAAGCAGTTGTTTCCTGTAATGCCAATTCACCGCCTGGATGAAGAGCCCAAGCGGCACGCCATCCTGGGCGATATCACCTGCGATTCGGATGGCAAGGTGGACCAGTTTATCGACCGCCGCGATGTGAAGCGCACGCTGGCGCTGCACCCCTTCGATGGCGGGGACTACTATCTGGGCGCGTTCCTGCTGGGCGCTTACCAGGAGATCCTGGGCGACCTGCACAACCTGTTCGGGGACACCAATACGGTTCACGTGCGAATGAGCGAAACCGGTGAGATCATCCTGGATTCGGTGATCAAGGGCGATACGGTGCGCGAGGTGCTCAACTACGTGCAGTTTTCAGCGGATGCGCTGGTGAGCCGTCTGCGCCGGGACGTGGAAATGGCATTGCGGGAGGGGCGGCTGGGGTACGAGGAATCCGGGCGGCTGCTGAAGTTTTATGAAGAGGGGCTGCACGGGTATACGTATTTGGAGGATGTGCACGAGCAGTAGAGGCTGCGGGTGCGGTTGCATCCCAGATCAGTTCTTGACCCCGTCGGGGCAGCGACAGCGGTCTTCTTAGTCTGCCGAATAGGATCGAAGCGGAGGCATAGGTCGCCGAAACCAATGCCTTTGCCAATCCGACAGGGCGAATAACCGGGTCCCCGCGTACGTTTAGTCCTAGCTCACATAACAGGCGTAAAGCCGAAGATGTCGTCCAGGCTGGGCACCCAAACTGGATTTGCTTCCGACCCAGCAAGACCAACCGCGTGCTTACAAGGAACACACTTCGGCGATAGTCTCCTCAACGATTTGCCAAACGTGCTTCGTGAATTCTCCCAAGCCTTCGTTGGGCAACTGCGCCCGGTCCTCCAGAATTCGAGCGACTTCTCTTGCCCGTCTCACCGTTGTGCCCGGGCGTTGGCAGGCGAAATCAAGAGTCCCGGGTGTCGGGCGCCAGATCCCACGCTCTTTCCTCCACGACCGTCACGACGATTCGATGCGCATGGTCCTCTTGTATGTGATACAGTTGGCAAGTTCTAACGTGCCACCTTGAGGCGCGCAAGTATTTCGGCAACAGTATGTCTATCCCAATATGGGTTGAAATCGTTAGCAAGCTCGCGACGCCCGGCATCGGCGCGGTTAGCGCCTTCTATGTTTTCCTCCAGTACAGGCGCGCTCAGCGTTGGAAGGCAGCCGACCTAGCCGCGATTCTCTTGGAACGACTGAGTACGGATCAGGCCCTCGCCCTGGCATGTCAGGCGCTCGACTGGGGAGTCGGCCCATTGATCATTCCCGATCAGTACCGGCCCCTTTTTCCCCCCAACGCTTCTAGCGAAGCTCCTGGTGTGATGGAGCACGACCCGAAGGTGCTGTCCGATGCCGTTCAACCGGGTCTAAGTGCGCCCACATTGGCCGACCCACGGGGCCTCGTCTATCGCTACTGTTTCGACAAGCTCTTTGCGTATCTGGACAACATGTTCAAGCTCCTAGCCGATGGGCAACTCCGCGAGGGGGATATTGAAGAGGTCAAGTACTGGCTGGAAAGGCTTCGCGATTACAGATATGCTCCGGCCGCGACAAAAGGAACGGATGTATTTCAACCTGCTATGCGCCGGTGGGGTTATCGCAATGTCATGTTGCTGGGGCAACGGCTCAAGGTTGAACCGTGGACGTCTCCGGACACACCCTGACCGCCCAGTGCGGTGGGCGGTCCATAGCGCAGGCTGCGTGGTCGTACACGGCTCTTACCTGTGGGCCGCAGCTACTGGGAGCGTTCGGCAGCCGGGGAAATCGCGCGGGCTGCCGGAAACACGGCTCGCTGCTCAGCGGTCAAGGCTTCGATGACCGGTTTTCGCGGTCCCAAATCTCGCTGCTCCGGGGGTGAGACACTATGGCTGGCCAAAGGCCATCTCCTGAGATATAGAGCTCAGTGCATCTTCGGGATCGGCCTCTTCCGCCGCAGCTTCGGAAGTCAGCCCTTTGAAATAAGCGCCTGTCTGGCGCTCCAAGGTAGCGCGGTTGTCCAGCTTTCGGGCTACTTGCACCGCCTCTCCGACACTTTCCGCCCTGCCTGCTTTTACCATCTTGCCGAGGTATGCATAGTTGCTCGCACCAATTGACGAACGCAGCCCATAACCCTGTTGCATAATGAAATGAACGCTAGAAAGTTGGGGTCGATCAATGAGCCGAATTCGCGCCTGGACCGGTGTCGTCATCTTGCCGGTTGCCGCGCTTGTGTTGCTTCTAGGCGCCGACGTAGCGCGCGTCGAGCAGGATCGCATCGGGCGCTTTCGCAATTTGGGCAAAGCCTTTTACGAGAATCCCACCACGCAGCCGCAGGCCGTCGATGAGTTCAAAAAGGCGCTGGATCTTGCCCCAAATTCGGCGCGCGAGCGCGTGAACTACGGCCTGGCCCTGCTGCGCGCGGGCAAGACCAAGGAAGGCATCGCGGAGCTGGAGCGCGCGCAGAAGCTGGACCCCAAGATCCCGCACACATGGTTCAACCTGGGCATCGCCTTCAAGAAGGAGGGCGACTACGCGCCCGCCGTCGCCCAGTTCGAAGGTCTGCTGCGGCTGGTCCCGAACGAGCCGGTATCGCATTACAATTTGGGCGTACTGCATAAGCTCGCCGATAAACGCGACGCCGCCGTACGCGAATTTGAAACCGCCGAGCGCCTCAACCCCAATTTCGCCGCGGCGCATTTTCAGCTCTACAATCTCTATCGCCAGGCTGGCCGCGCCGCCGACGCCGCGCGCGAGTTGGAGATCTTCCAGAAGCTGAAAGTGCTCACGGAAGGCGCGGCCATCCCGGAAGACGTGGAGTGGAGCTTCTACGCGGAAATCTACGATCCCATCGCGCCGCGCCCCGAAAGCGATCCGGCGCCGCTGCCGAAATTCGAGGACAGTAAGCTCGCGGACGGCTTCGATCCCGGAACAGCCGGCCTGCTGATGCTGGATGCCTTTGGCGACCACCGCCCCAGCGTGCTGGCCTGGTCGTCCAGCGGCGCGCAGCTTTACCGGAACGGAACTGCGATGGTCGCCGATTCGGGTTTGGCCGGGATCAAAGACATCGTCTCTATCGCCGCCGGCGATTACGATAACGACGGGTTGCCCGACCTTTGCATCATCACCACCGGCGGCGCGGCGCTCTACCACAACCAAAAGGGCAGGTTTGAGCGGTCGCCGATCAAGCTGCCCGCCGGACACTTCTCCAAAGCCGTTTGGCTGGATTTCGATCACGACTACGATCTCGACCTCATCCTGCTGGGTGAAGACACGGCGCTGGCGCGTAACAACGGCGAAGCGGGCTTTAGCGAAGACACCGCCGCGTTCCCGTTCGTCAAGGGCAGCGCCATCGATGCCGCCGCAATCGATCTGATCGCCGATACCAACGGAGCGGATCTGGCCGTTTCATATCGCGACCGCCCTGGCGTCCTCTATCGCGACCGCCTGCTCGGCAGGTATGAGGCGACGCCGCTCGACGCCCTGCCTGCCGGGGCGAAGGGACTGACCGCCTTCGACGTGAATAACGATAGCTGGACGGATCTGGCGGCCGACGGACTGCTGCTGTTGAACCACCAGGGCAAGCTTGAGCCGTTTAGGGGCTTGACGGCCAAAGGCCCGCTCACCTTCGCCGATCTGGCGAATCGAGGCATCGCCGATATGCTGGCGGCCACTGGCATTTACCGCAATCTGGGGCTGGACAATTTTGAGAAGACGCGCGTGGAAATTCCCGCTGCGGTGGCCGCCGTGGCATCCGATTTCGATGGCGACGGCCGCGCAGACATGGCGCTGATCGCGGGCGATGGCTCGCTGCACCTGCTGCACAACGTCACCGAAACCCATAACAACTGGATATCGGTGGGGCTCAATGGCATCAAGAATCTGAAGCTGGCGCCTTTCGCGAAGGTCGAGATCAAGACTGGCTCCAGCTATCAGAAGCGCATCTACGAAGGCGTCCCGCTGGAATTCGGCCTGGATTCATACAAGAGCGCGGACGCCGTGCGCATTACGTGGCCCAACGGCCTGATCCAGGACGAGACGGAGCAGCTCGTCGACAAGGCCATCGAATACCAGGAACAACAGCGCCTCTCGGGATCCTGTCCTATGATCTTCACCTGGGATGGCAGCAAGTTTCGCTTCATCACGGACGTGCTCGGCGTTGCGCCGCTGGGTGCAGCGTCTGGCGATGGCAGGTATTTCCCCGTGGATCACGATGAGTATGTGCAGATTCCGGGCGAAGCGTTGCATGCCGTGAACGGACGCTATGAAATCCGGATCACCGAGGAGTTGCGCGAAGTCTCCTATCTGGACCAGGTGAAGCTGATCGCGGTGGATCATCCTGGCGGCGTTGAGATCTTTACCAACGACAAGTTCAAATCGCCGCCGTTTCCCGAGTTCCGTCTCTTCGGCGTAAAGCGCCGAGTCTATCCCGTACGCGCGCGGGACGACCAGGGACGCGATGTGCTGCCGCGCCTGTTGAGCCGCGACCGCACATATCCGGATGGCTTCCGCCGCGACTACCTGGATGTCGCCGAGTTGCACCACCTGGATCTGGACTTCGGCAATGCGGCACCCGGCAACCGCGCCGTGCTGATCCTCAACGGCTGGGTGGATTGGGCTGATGGCAGCGCCTTCATGGCCGCTTCGCAGGCGAAGAGGGACTTGCTACTTCCCTACTTGCAGGTGAAGGACGCCGCGGGGAAGTGGCAAACCGTGATTGAAGATATGGGCATCCCGGCGGGCAAGCCCAAGACCATTGCGGTGGACTTGTCCGGCAAGTTCCTCTCGGCCTCGCGCGAGGTGCGCATCGTGACGAACCTATGCGTGTACTGGGACGAGATCTTCCTCAGTGAGGAGGCCGGCGCGCCAACGGTGCGCCTGACCGAGATCGGGGCCGAATCCGCGGACCTGCACTTCCGCGGCTTCTCCACGCCGGTCATTCATCCCGAGCGGAAGCAACCCGAGGGCTTCGACTATGCGCGGTGGATGCCGGTATCGATGTGGAATCCCACCAAGGGACTCTACACGCGTTATGGCGATGTGCTGCCGCTGATCGGCGCGATCGACGACCGGCTGGCAATCATGGGCTCGGGCGACGAGCTGCGCCTGCTCTTTCCGGAGCGCGCCGCCGGGCCGCTGCCCCCGGGATGGCAGCGCGACTTCCTGCTGTTCGTGGACGGCTGGGCCAAGGATGCCGATGCCAATACGGCGTACGGCCAGACCGTGGAGCCGCTGCCGTTTCACGCCATGTCGCAGTATCCATATCCGGCTGGCGAACATTTCCCGAACGACGCCGCGCACCTGGAGTACCGCGCGCAATACAACACGCGTCCGGCGCTGCGGTTGATACGACCGCTGGCCGATTAGTATTATTAGTGGGGCTCTCGGTCTCTAGGATTACCCGAACCAATGAAGCTAACCATCAACTCGGCGATTGCCGCATTCGGAGCCAGGGCCAAGGAGAAGCTATCGAACCCGGCCGCCACCGGGCAGCCGGAGGACCAGCTTCGCGCGCCTTTCGAACACCTGCTCGCGGATCTGGCCGAGCTAACGCGCCTGCCTAGGTCGGCGGTCGCTGCCGTAGGCGAATCGTCGATCGGCGATTTGAAGACGCGCCCCGACTACGCGGTCGCAGTGCACAACGCCCTCGTGGGGTTCGTTGAACTGAAGGCGCCCGGCAAGGGTGCCGATCCGCGAAAGTTCAAGGATCCCCACGATAAAGCCCAGTGGCAGAGACTCCGCTCCCTGCCTAACCTAGTCTATACGGACGGTAATGCGTTCAGCCTTTGGCAGAATGGCGAGTTGGTCGGCTCGGTGGTCAATTTGGTCGGAGACATCGAGTCTTCGGGCAACAAGCTTGGAGCACCCACGGCGCTTGTGAATCTTTTCGAGAGCTTCCTGCGTTGGGAGCCTGTCCCACCGCGGAGCGCCAGAGATCTAGCTCACACGGCCGCGCGCCTCTGCCGCCTTTTGCGCGATGAGGTGACAGAGCAACTCGCCATGGGAAGCGAAGCGCTCACGGAACTGGCCGCGGATTGGCGCAAACTGCTCTTTCCCGATGCGACCGACGAAAGGTTCGCCGACGGGTACGCCCAAGCAGTCACGTTCGGAATGCTGATGGCGCGCGCGAAGAAGATCGAGCTTGCAACCGGGCTTCAACAAGTCGCCATAGAACTTACCAAGACCAGCTCCTTGATCGGTGCGGCACTCAGATTGTTAACCGACAATGCGGAGAATCGAGCAACTCTTAAGACTTCTCTCGGAACGCTGATTCGCGTGCTTGATGCCGTTGACTGGTCGAAGATAGGCAAGGGTAAGCCGGATGCATGGCTTTATTTCTACGAGGAGTTTCTCGAAGTGTACGACAACCACCTGAGGAAGCAGACTGGTTCGTATTACACACCGCCTGAAGTGGTAGGCGCAATGGTTGGACTGGTCGACGAGGTGCTGCGGACACCCCGTTTTGGGCTTCATACCGGGCTTGCCTCGCCCTCGGTGACATTGGCCGATCCTGCTACCGGCACCGGCACTTTCATGCTCGGCGTCCTTCGGAAGATTGCCGAAACCGTTAAGGCGGATGAAGGAGAAGGCTCCGTGAGCGGCGCGATCAATGCTGCTGTGAGGCGGCTAGTCGCTTTCGAAGTGCAACTGGGCCCGTTCACCGTTGCACAATTGCGAATCCTGGCGGAGATCGTCGATCTTACGGGCGGCCCGCCGGCGACGCCGCCGCGGATGTTCGTGACCGATACGCTGGGAAATCCGCATGACGACGACACATGGATTCCAGGAATACTGGCCCCCATCGCCAGGTCCCGCAAAGAAGCGAACAAGATCAAAAGGGAAGAACCGATCACCGTTGTCATCGGCAACCCGCCTTATAAGGAAAAGGCCAAAGGTCGCGGCGGTTGGATTGAGAGCGGAGACAAGAATGCGAAGGGGACGCCGCCGTTGGCGGCCTGGATGCCGCCACGCGAATGGAGCGCTGGAGTCCACAGCAAGCACCTGCGCAACCTTTACGTCTACTTCTGGCGCTGGGCAACGTGGAAGGTCTATGACCATCACGCCGCGAATAAGTCCGGCATCGTGTGCTTCATCACTGTAGCGGGCTTTCTAAACGGTCCTGGATTTCAGAAGATGCGGGATTACCTGCGCAGAACGTGTGACGACATCTGGGTCGTGGATTGCTCGCCCGAGGGCCATCAGCCGGAAGTTAATACTCGTATCTTTCAGGATGTCCAGCAGCCTGTTTGCATCGTGCTGGCCTCGCGTTCCGCCAGCGCGAAAACCGATTCGAATGCCGTCGCGAAAGTGCTGTTCCAGGCTTTACCGAGTGGCCATCGGTTGGAAAAGTTCAAACGCCTCGCCGGGCTAAGGATAAAGAGCAAGGCATGGGTTGAGTGCCCGTCCGATTGGCGCGCCCCATTCCTGCCTGCTTCGCAGCGGGCCTGGGCAACCTACCCAAAGCTGAAAGACCTTTTCATCTACAACGGCTCCGGGGTGATGCCAGGCCGCACTTGGGTCATCGCGCCGGATGTCGAATCGTTAGAACGGCGTTGGGAAAAGCTCGTCCACGCGCCGGCGGATCGGATGGAGGATCTCTTTCACCCACACCTCTCCAACGGTAAACTCGGCGACCGCCACAGCAGGCGGTTGTTACGGGAGAGCCTTCCGGGATACGATCCGGTGAACAGGGCCGTGGCAGATGAGCGTGGTTCCTGTATAAAGCCGGTGCGCTACGGGTTTCGGTCATTCGATCGGCAGTGGATCATTCCCGACAATCGCCTTATCAACCGGCCAAACCCGGAGTTATGGGAAGCACGGTCGGAGGAGCAGGTATATTTGACGGCTCTATCGCGAACATCGCCATCCTCGGGGCCGGCACTTACCTTCACCGCCCTTGTTCCGGATCTCGATCACTACAGAGGCTCTTTCGGTGGCCGTGTCTTCCCGCTCTGGCGCGATCACAACGCCAGTGTCCCCAATGTACCGCCAAGATTACTCACGTTCTTGGCCCAGAAGTACGGACTGAAGGTAAGCGGCGAAGATCTTATCGCCTATGTCGCCGCGATGGCCGCCCATCCGGCATTTACTGCGCGCTTTCAGGAAGACCTTTCAACCCCCGAGCTGCGCATCCCGATCACAAGCGACCCGGACGCCTTCGCCAAAGCGTCTGACGTTGGGCGCACCGTCATCTGGCTCCATACCTTCGGCGAACGTATGGCCGATGCGCGGAAAGGACGGCCGGCCCAACCCCCGCGACTGCCTCCATCGAAGAGGCCGCGCATTCCAGCAGCAGGCGCGATTCCCCAGGAGCCAGCGGCGATGCCAGATTCGATGGGCTACGATGCCGGCAAGGAGAGGCTGCTAATCGGGCAAGGATACGTCGAAAATGTCGAGCCCCGGGTTTGGCTATATGAGGTTTCCGGTAAGCAAGTCCTGCTGCAGTGGTTTAGCTACAGGAAAGCCAACCGGGCACGTCCGATCATCGGCGACCGGCGCACGCCGTCGCCGCTCGGCGATATTCAACCCGATCGTTGGCTCGCCGAATATACAACAGAGCTAATGAACCTCCTGAATGTGCTGGGCTGCCTGGCGGACCTTGAGCCGGCCCAAGCTGCATCGCTGGAAAAGATCTGTATGGGTCCGACAATCTCTGCGGAGGAGTTACGGACTGCGGGCGCATTTGAAATTCCCGCCCGGCCGAAACTTGGCATAGCGCGGGCGGCGGACCCCGGGCTATTTGATGCCGTCGGAATGTGAGACGCGAGACCGCCGGCCGAGTGGGCTGAATCAGTACCGACTGTCCTGCATGCACATGCAGCGGCTGTCACTCATTTGACTCAATACTTCGCGCCATGGTAAAGTCCGCTCCAAAGGAGTGACGACATGCTACGAGAACTGGCGGTTGTGGCCTGCCTGCTGAGTATCCCCGCGTTCGGCGCGACCAGCGACCTGACGCTCAACGGATCCGCGAAAATCGTGACCGGGCCCCAGGGCGCACCCGTGCTCTGGCTTACGCCCGCACAGCAAAGCCAGGCCGGTTCGGCCTTCACTACGAACGGCGTCGTATTCAATTCCACGTACACGTTCAGCACATTCTTCCAGTTCCAGATGACGGACGCGGGCTATTATGGCGCCTCCGATGGGATGACCTTTACGCTCCAGACCGAGAGCGCCACTGCCCTGGGGGCCAACGGCGGCGGTTTGGGCTACCAGGGCATCACGCCAAGCGTTGCCGTGGAATTCAATACCTGGCAAAACGGCCCGTTTGATATCAACGATAACGACGTGGCGGTCCTCACGAACGGCAGCATCACCGGTCTTGGCCCGCAAACGCCCTATGGGGTTACAAACTGCCAGCCTACCGGTGCGTTCGGTTGCATGTCCAATGGGGATCTGTGGTCGGTCTGGATCGACTACGACGGCACGAACCTGCATGTGGCCATCGCCGATAATTCCACTACGCGCCCGGCGGATCTTTTGAGCTACCCGATCGACATCCCCAGCATTCTGGGGCAAAGCTCCGCCTTCATTGGATTTACCGCCGGCACTGGCGCTGGTTATGAGAACCACTACATCGCAAATTGGCAGTTTCGCTAGACCGAAGCGCTTTTGTGAAACTCCGCGGTGGCGGGCAGCGTGAAAAAGAAGGTCGACCCTTTGCCTGCTTCGGATTCGACCCAGATCCGGCCGCCATATCGCTCAACAAGCCGCTTGCACGTGGCCAGTCCGATACCGCTGCCAGGATACTGCTGCCCGTGCAGCCGTTTAAAAAGCTCAAAAATTTGGGTCTGGTACTGTGGGGCAATGCCTTGACCGTTGTCGGAAATCGAAAAAAGCCATTCCTTGCCCGACTCCCGCGCCGCGATGTGCACGAGCGGGACTTCCTGCCGGCGATATTTGAGGGCATTGCCGATCAGGTTCTGGATGAGTTGCTCGAGATGCGTTCTGTCGCCCATGATGGCGGGAAGCGGATCATGCGTGACCACGGCCTTGTTTTCTTCGATAGAGCCATTTAGATTGCCGATAGCACTCGCCAGAACTTCTTCCATGCGAAGGACGCTCAGGGGTCTATGGGTGACTTCTCCAGCTTTGGAGTAATCCAGAAGGGCGTCGATCAGCAGACCCATCCGCTCGGCGGCCGCCACGATGAATTGCAAACACTCGGCGCTCTTCGTATCGATCTGCAAGCGACTGCGGAGTTGGACAAGCTGCGTGTAAGCGGTGATCGTTCGCAGAGGTTCCCGAAGATCATGAGAGGCCGCGTAGGCGAAATGCTGGAGTTCGGCATTCGTACGTTCCAGCAATTCGGAATGCCGCGCGATTTCCGCGGCAGCCTTCTTCTCCAGGAGTTCGGCGCCGCGTCTCTGGGTAACATCGCGAAATACCAGTACCGCGCCGGTGACCCTCCCATTCGCGGAACGGATGGGAGCGGCACTGTCGTCAATCGAAATGCGGCGGCCATCCTTAGCGGTGAGCGTGGTGCGATCGGTAAGGCCGGTGATTCTTCCTGCACGCAGGGCCGCACGGACGGGGCTCCCGGCAGCCGCGCCGGTCTCGTCGTTGGCGAGGTTGAAAATCTCTTCCAGGGGTTTACCCACCGCCTGGTCCTGAGGCCATCCGGTCAAGGATTGGGCGATCGGATTCAAAGAGACGACCCTTCCGGCAGTGTCGGTGGTAATGACACCGTCGCCAATGCTGGCGATTGTCGTTTGCAGCAAATCGCGCGATTCTTTGGCTTGCTCTTCGCTCTTCTGAAGATCTTCGATCAGCAGTTGACGCTGGCGCGTTCCCCTCCGGATGGTGACCGTGGCAAGTACCAGAAGCGCAAAAACTGCCGCGCTGCCAAGCAAGCTGGTAACCCCCGCCTGATAGGCGCTGGCGCGCACTTCCTCCCTTTGCTGTCCCAAGCGCTCGTAGCTGGCCGCTTGGATTTCAGTGCAAATTGCCCGAATCTGCTCCATAGCCGCCTGTCCGCGATCGCTACGGACTATGGCCAGAGCCGGGTCGAGCCCTTGGCTTCGGCGAAGCTCGATGGTCTGGGCCAATTCGTTCATTTTGCTCTGCACCAGGGGTTTCAACCGATCGATGCGCTGGATCTGACGCGGCTGGCGGCCACTGGCTTCCGCGTGCGCGATAGCATCCAAGTTGGCGGGTATTTCGACGAGGGCTTGCCGGTATGGCTCCAGGTAACGGTCGCTTCCGGTCAGAAGAAATCCTCTCTGCCCCGCTTCGGCATCCTTCAGGGACGATAGAAGCGCGGTGGTCCCATCCACGACCTGACGGGTGATTTGCGCTTCCTGCCGATTGCGTTCAAAGGCAGCCCACGCGCGGTAGGTAAGAATTGCGGTGAACAACACCAGCAGGAGCGCGATGAGCAGGGACAGGCGTTCGGCCTCCTGCCGGATCTTAAGGCTAGGCTTCATGATTCGGTGCCATCTTGTGCTCATTCGGGCCGGCGGTACAGGGTAGCGAGCCCCGGTTGCGCGTGTCAGTGACCTGAAGGTCTGCCGTAACCGCTGGCAGTTCTTGCTTTTTGCCGTAGACTCCATTATTTGGCTGGCGCCTAACCCTTGTCAATAGGCCAAGGACTTGATAGCAAAGGTTATATGAACGGCAGCGTTCATTTCCGTGCGGCCGCTGGCGAACGGAAATCAAAGCACCCGTTTTGGCAAACCGGGAAGCAAGGAATCGTATACCGCGATGATGGCTCGGTAGCGTTGCAGGCGGCCGACTCCAGGCCGGCCCGATCCACGACCGTGAGTTTTCCCCGCACGTAGCGTATAAAGCCGGCCTTCTTCAGCATGCCCGTGGATACATTCACCGTTGCCCTGCGCACGCCCAGCATATGCGAAAGAAACTCCCGCGTAAGCGGAAAGGTATCCCCGCCGGCGCGATCTGCACCAGCGGCCGTCGATTACCTTTCGGAAGGCATCGGCCTTGATGCGCACGGCGTCGCCCGGTATCCTGAATGAGATTCAGTCCCATAGATGGCTGCACTTGAAGCATTTCGGATGCGCCGACGACGCCTTCTTTGTAGATGGTAGCCATCTTCATCTTGGGAGTGCCGTCATTGGCGACCACCAGTGAAACCATACATGCCAGGGTGAAATGGACGGCATCGACATGCGCGTCCTGACCGTACAGCCGCTTGCGAAATTTCAAGGGAACGATCTCGGCCTTCAGCATCAACGCGTTATAATCCGGCTTTTCCAGCGCGGCCAGGATACGGTTCGTCCCAGGGTCGCACCTCTCCGGTTGCCCAGTCTGCTTGGTCATTTTGCTCCTGCTGGTGCATCGTGCGGCACTACGCGCACGCAACCATCGAAAGTCGTGTCACGACTCTTCAGGAGCGCCGCCCGGCGGAGTTGCCGAGCCCGAACGGTTCTGGAAAGGGGTACGAGTTTTGGACGACAATCTCAGTTTCGCACACAACAGAAGACCATGGGGCAGTAAACTGTATCGCCGAACGGCGGGCTTGATTCCAGCGGTACAACTGGCCCCGGCCGCCCGGGTTTGCTGCTATCGTTCGCGGACACGTCCCCAAAATTCAGCAGAGTGGGAGACACCTCCACGAGCGTGGCGACGCCGGTCAGATTCACAGTTTTGGCCGACGAGCCGAAGTTGAAAGAGACCGATCCGATAAGCGTTCCCGGCGCGCCCGGAGTGAAGGCAACGCTTCGTGCCGGACATATTATCCATGCGCGAGCAGAAGATGTGCGCGAATTCCTTGACCGATAGGTTAGCTTCTTGTCGCTTCAGAGTCCCTCCGGGGTTGGTTGCCGGGATCGGTTGAACTGCACTAGCGTTTCGCCCGCAGCGCGGTTCTTAGCATGGCACGCCTGGCAGCCTGAGTTGGGTGGAAACGCCGTAGTCGAAGCGCGTTTTCGACGGTGCCCAATACCTCTATTTCGGCTGCGCCTCGCCGCGCGCCAGTTCCGCCATGCGCTGGCGGATGGCGGGCACATCGCCGGCCTTCGGGACGAGTTGCACGTATTTCGTAAAGTGGTCCAACGCACCGCGGGAATCGCCCCGATCGGCCAGTACCTTGCCTAGCAGCGCCTCGGCGGCCGGATATTCGTGGTCCTTGTCCAGATCGATGGCCCTCCGGACGGCCTTCTCAGCCACGTCCGTGTGCTTCAACTCGTAGTTGGCCACAGCGTCGTAGTAGTAGATTCCGGGGAATTCCACGGGGTCCAGTTGCGTGGCGCGCTCGCCTAGAGCCACCGCGTCCTCCATCCTTTTCCCGGCAACCGCCAGGCGGATCGATTGGAGGTAGGGGCGGAGGTATTTGGGATCGGCCTTAAGCGCACGTTCACAGGCATCGGCCGCGTCTTTTGGGTCCGACTGCTGCTCCAGCACCTCGCCAAGCTGACTCCAGGCCTGGGCATAATCCGGATACAGCGCGACCGCGCGCTCAAAGTGCTTCTGTGCTCCGGCAAGCTTGCCATCGCTCATGGCTTCGAGGCCCTTGTCGTAGGCTTTCGCGGCCTCTTTGGGGATATGGAGAGCGGTCACGGAAATGGTGGAGCCTTCGGGATCGCCGATCTGTTTCAGCAGGATCACGGCGCCGTCATGCAGCGTTACGCTGGCCTTCTTGTAACCCTTCAGCCAGATGGTAACTGCGCACTTATCGTCCCAACGGCGCGTCATTGGGTCGGACCCGGGATCGATGACTACCACAACCGTGTAGATGACCACCCCACTGGCGAAAGCGTTCACAATGTGGCAGGGAGGCAAATCCTGGCCGGCGGGCGCGGGGGTGAACAGCGGCGCCGAAGGAAGGTTGGCGCCGTTTTCGACGGCGAGCGTTGCGCGATACTGCTGGTTCTGCGCGAAACAAGAGCCAGCCATCGCCAGCGCGCAACCAATTTTGACCGTTCGGGTCATGGCATGCTCATGATAACTCACCGGGGCAGCGGTCGGAATTATACTCAGCCTCCGGGGGGGGGGTGCACGTCTCTCGATTGAGGTGGCCGCCATCGGACGCGAACCTCACCGTCTACCCGTTCGACTGGTGGCATTGAATACTGATGGTCACCCCGTATTTGCGGCCGACGACGGCGACGACGCCAGCGTGGGCGCCATCTGCCGCGCAGCACCCCACCATCTTGCACGTTATTAGAACGGGCTGACGCGGCGGTTAGCCGATCGCCTCACCATGGGTTCCGGAGTTGCTTAGCGGCTTCTGCCGGATCTCCAGGCAACCCTTTCCAGTGGGCAGCATCTTGCCGGGGTTCAGCCGGTTCTCAGGATCGAAGAGCCGCTTGAAAGCGGCCATCGTCTCCAGCGTTTCCGGCTTGAACTGCCGGTCCATCATTTCGTTCTTCTCCATGCCGACGCCGTGCTCTCCGGTGATCGACCCGCCCACGCTCAGGCAGTGATCGAGGATCTCGGCGCCCGCGGCCCGGGCTTTGTTCAGGTCGCCCGGTTTGCGCGCATCGAACAAGATGATGGGGTGCAGGTTGCCGTCCCCCGCATGGAAAATGTTGCTGATGGTCAGGCCATATTTGCGGCCGACATCGGCGATGACGCCCAGTGTGGGCGCAATCTGCGTGCGCGGCACCACGCCATCCTGCACGTAATAGAACGGGCTGACGCGGCCTACCGCGCCAAAAGCGTTCTTGCGGCCCTTCCATAACAACTCGCGTTCCTCGGGGGTCCGGGCCACGCGCACCTCGCGCGCGCGGCAGGCTTGGCACACTTCGCGGATCTGCTCGACCTGCTCCTCCACATTCTCGCGCAGCCCTTCCAACTCAATCAGCAGGACGGCCGCCGCATCGATGGGAAAGCCGGCGTGAGTAGCCTCCTCCACCATGCGCAACATCACGCCGTCCAACATTTCGACTGCGACCGGAACAATCGCGCGTCCGGTGATCTCGGCGACCGTGGCCCCGCAATCCTCCACGCCGTCTGCGTGCACTGCCAGGGCATCGATGTCGAGGAAGGCGGCATCGTAGATGGCCAGGATTGTCTTGACCGTCTCCGGCTTGCGCATGAGCCGCACCATGATTTTGGTGACCAACGCCAGGGTGCCTTCCGAGCCGGTGAGCAGGCCGGCCAGATCGTAGCCCGGCAGTTCGGTTTCCTTACCGCCGGTGGTTACCACGGTGCCATCCGGAAGCACGAATTCCAGGCCAAGCACGTGATTGGCAGTCACGCCGTAGGCCAGCGTATGCGGACCGCCGGCGTTCTCGGCCACGTTGCCGCCTATGGTGCAGGCGCGCTGGCTGGAAGGATCGGGAGCGAAAAAATAGCCCTGCGATTGGACTGCCAGCGTGATATCCAGGTTGACCACACCCGGTTCCACTACGGCGCGCTCGTTTTCCAGATCGATTTCGAGGATGCGGTTCATGCGCGCGAAGCCCACGACGACGCCGCCCTCGCGCGGGATGGCGCCGCCGCTCAGGCCCGTCCCGGCGCCGCGGCCCACGATGGGCACGCCGTATTCCGCGGTAGTCTTGACGATGGCGACTACGTCTTCAGTGCTGCGCGGGAAGACCACCATCTCGGGGCGGCCCTTTTCCACGCTGCCATCGTATTCGTAGAGCGCCAGGTCTTCGGGCGTGTCGAGGTATCCGCGCGGGCCCAGCAGATCAATCAGTTTCTGCCTGGCCGCGGGCGGGAGCATGTCTCAGTTTGACATATCCGGAATACTTCGCTCTGGCTGGCGCGATCGGCGAAGGCGTTACGGGTATTGGATACGGCCACACGACGGTGCTGGGCCTCGCCGCGGGCGTGCTGAACGCATACGACTCCCTGACGTACACCCGAATGAGGGGAGCGGCCTTGCGCTCCCATTCCCGGCTGTGGGGAATCGAGAGACTGGATTTCATCGCTATAGGAACGATTTGACTTCGTTGACCATGTTGCCGTCAGTCCAGTTGGTCGCGCCGATGACTTTCTGAACGACTTTGCCCTTGGAGTCGATGATGTAGGATTCGGGATACTTGAAGGTGCCGTAATCTTGGCTGATCTTGGCCTCGGGGTCGCGCGCGGTCATGAAGGAAACGCGGGTGCGGGAAAGGAAGTCGTGGTAGAGCTTGGGATTCGTGTCCATGCTGACGCCCAAGACCACCACCCCGGAACCCGCCATCTCCTTCGCGAACTCATCGAGCGAGGGCACTTCCTCGACGCAGGGCTGGCACCAGGTAGCCCAGAAATTCAATACCAACAACCGTCCGCCAAAGTTCGAGGCAGTGATGGTGCGGCCGTTGTCGGCCTTGATGCTGAAATCCGGCGCGGAATCCCCCACGTCGACGATGCGTTCGTGAATGGCACTGTAGAGTACGAACACGAGGACGGCCGACAAGACGAAGATCCCGGCCTTCAGAATTCGATCGATTTTGACGCTATGCATATCACCTGCCAGTGCGAAACTATAATTTTAGTGTACTTTCAGCCAGTTTGCTGCATCCAATACCTTGGCGCCATGTTGATAACCCGCAAGGCGGAGTTCTCCGCGTCGCACACCTGCCGCAGTCCGGGGCTGTCGGAGTCCGAGAACCGCGCGCTTTTCGGCGCCGCGGCCAACCCGCACGGACACGGCCACAATTACGTTTTGGAGGTCACCCTGGAGGGCACGCCCGACCCGGTCACCGGGATGGTGCTGGATCTGAAGGCGCTCAAGGAGACCCTGAACCGCGAAGTGGTTGAGATATACGATCACCGCTTCCTGAACCGCGAGGTTGCGCCTTTCGACCACGTGATTCCCACGCCGGAGAACATCGCGATCGACATTTGGAACAGGCTGCTGCCGCATTTGAGCGGACCGCGCGGCAAGTTGCACGGCGTGCGTATCTACGAGACGCCGGACCTGTACGTGGAATATTTCGGAGACGCGGGGTGACCGCTTGATCGAAGTCACGCGCAAGTACCGCTTCTCGGCTTCGCACCGGCTGCACGCGCCGCAGCTCGACGAGGCGGAGAACCGTGCGTTGTACGGGAAGTGCAACAACCCCTTTGGGCACGGCCACAACTACGAGATAGCTGTGACGGTGCGCGGGCCGGTGGAGCCACGCTCCGGGCGCGCGGTGGATGCGGAACTGTTGGACGGCCTGGTGCGGCGCCAGGTGCTGGAGCCGTTCGAGCATCGCAATCTGAACGAGGAAGTGGAAGCGTTCCGCGCGGCGGTGCCGACCTCGGAGAATCTGGGGCGCGAGGTAGTCCGGCGGTTGAAACAGAATTGGCAAGCGGTGTTTCCGGCGGATTGGCCGCGGCTCGAACGCGTGGCCATCGCCGAGACCAGCCGCAACGCATTTGAAGTGTCAGCCCATGAAATCGAATAAAGCTACCGTAAAAGTGATGACTCCGAAAGCGGATGCGGCGATCGCGCCGCTGGTGAAACAGATTCTTGAACGTCTGGGTGAGGATGCCGCGCGGGAAGGACTGGCACGCACTCCCGAGCGCGTGGAACGGGCTCTGCAGTTTCTGACCAGCGGCTACAAGATGGAAGTAGACAAGGTCGTCAACGGCGCCTTGTTCGCGGTCAAGTACGACGAAATGGTGATCATGAAGGACATCGAGTTCTTCAGCATGTGCGAACATCACATGCTGCCGTTTTTCGGCAAGGTGCACGTGGCGTACATCCCGCGGGACCGGGTGATCGGATTGAGCAAGCTGCCGCGCTTGGTGGACGTGTTCGCGCGCCGCCTGCAGATTCAGGAACGCATGACGCAGCAGATCGCGCAGACCATCCAGGAGTTGATCGATCCCGTGGGGGTGGGGGTGATTTGCCAGGCGCAACACTTCTGCATGATGATGCGCGGCGTGGAGAAGCAGCATTCCGGGGCTGTGACCAGCGCTATGCTGGGCGCGTTCCGAGACCAGAAAGAGACGCGGGACGAGTTTCTGGCGCTGGTGAACATGCCGGTCAGCCGGTAGCTGGCTGCGGCAATCCGCTCTTTGACGGTCTCGCTGGCCCAAGGCTTGGGAACGGAAGTGCATGTCCGCCTGCAAAGGTATATGCCCTCAACTACGCCGTGCGAAACGCAACTTCCGGGTTAGCAGCACCGTCTTCAAACTGACGCCGCCAACGTCGGCGGGTGGGATGGGGACCGAAACCATGCTGCATAGCTTCACCGGCCAGAATGGCGAGGGATCACTCCCAGGACCTCTGACCCTGAATGCTGACGGTGTCCCGATTGGCCCGACGTTCTCGGGTGGGAACGCAGGAGCAGGCGCCATATTCGCCGTCCAGCCGTGATCTAGTGTTATCCGGGTTTATCGGCTACTGCCCGCAGAGCAATACGACGCCGAAATCGCCCGGTGAAGGCGCTCCCGGCGCGGAAGGGACGTAGAGCCTTATAAATTCCCACCGATGGCTGCCGTCCCCCGTAGCGCCTCACCGCTGACGATACCTCGGGCCAAGCTACCCGCCCGATTACAACCCGGCTTCCCATACAAGTCATGCCTTGACGCTAGACACTAAGGGGGCAGAGGGCGGCAGATCTTGGCTCCGATAGCACTTCCCCCTATACCGTTGCGGTCCCATGACTATGCAACCAAAAGACTCACAAGCCGGAAGCGGAGGTACTTCCGAACCGTCTTGCGATCATACCCGGTCAGGTTGCTGATCGCCAGAATACTCAGTCCCTCTCGTTTGAGCTGGTTAATCTCGTCCACGTCTTTCCCCCTAAACCCATGTCTTCCCTCCTCTGTATTCCAGATCCGGGCTTTACACCACCTGCTCGGGGGCTGGGGATCTTTCAACCGGCATTATGGGGATTATTGCACCGGCGACAGCGCGCGACTCGGGCCAGATCAGGGATGACGTTCGGCGCCGTCAGCGGGTAGGGGATCGGGCGGCGGACGAAACGACCGAAAGGAGTCCGGCGTTTCCCACATCCCGTTTCCGGACCTTTTCGGGCCGTAGCGCTTCTCCGGGACCCGGCCAAAGTGGATTCATTGAATCGGATTAGCCAGAGCCGTGAAAATAGCCCGAACTTCTTGCGAGAGAGTTTTGCAACACCGCCAACACCAACGCCAGGGCTTTGACGGCCTCCCTTGAGCGCTTCGTTTTGCACCAGACATTTGCAACATGCCAACCCCTTTGTTTACAGGCCTTCCGGCGACGTTGCAAAACTTACCCTTTGTGCAAACAGCGAACGGCAGCTTCCTCAAAAAGGCATCCGGCGGTTCCCTGCCACAGGCGGACCTCGGGTTTATTGGTTACACTGACATGCATGGCGAAACTCATCTTCGGATTGCAGCAGTCCCTGGACGGCTACGTCGATCACCTGGAACTCCGGCCAGGCCCCGCGCTCTCTCGTCACTTCGTGGAGCACGCGCGCGACCTGGCCGGCAGCGTGTATGGTCGCCGCACGTACGAGATCATGCGTTATTGGGACGAAGACCAGCCCGAGTGGAACGCGGAGGAACGCGACTTCGCGGCGACGTGGCGAAGCCTACCGAAGTGGGTCGTGTCGCGCTCGTTGAAGTCAGTCGGCCCCAACGCCACGCTGGTCCAGAATGACGTCGGGACCGTGCTGCGCGAGCTGAAGGCTCGGCTCGTCGGGGAGATTGCCGTCGCCGGACCAGACCTGGCGCGAAGCCTGACCGACCTTGGTCTTGTTGATGAGTATCGACTCTACTTCCGCCCCTTCGTGCTCGGTCACGGCACGCCATTCTTCGCCGGCCCCCGGCCGCCGCTCCGCCTTGTGGCCAGCGATCCGATTGGCGAGGACACGATCCGGTTGACGTACGTTCCAGCTTAATCATGCAACGCGCCGGACGGCCTTTCGGGACGTTGCAAAACTTACCCTTTACGCAACGTGATCGCGCCTGCTTCGCTGGATCTCGGGGGAGCCGCAGAAGTCGGCAAAGGCTCGCAAAGTCCGGTTCTCGGAAGCTGCCTCGGCGTTGCCCGTCAGAACGAGACTCCAGAAGCGCCGGGACGCTGATGACCGCTCTGGCGAATCGTCGTCGATTCCTGACAGAACTATCTGCCAGACCTCGACACTTGATGGTCTTTGGCTGGCTCCCCAACGGTCCAAATCGCGCTCCAAATAGACTCCCTCCAAACTCCCAATAAACGTTCCCGAGGGTTCCCGAAGGCGCTCTCGGACGCCCCGATCAGGCCAATACGCTTCAGTGGCGCCCTACGATGCAGGGAACAACCCTTCGCATGTCCCGGCAGGACGACTTCGTTCACGGTGTTTTCGCGCAATCCGACGGCGACTGGAAAGGCGATTTGAATTGGAACAACGGGGACACGTGGCACAACGTTGTCCTGAAGCCGTCGACCGATTGTGATACGCTCGCAACTAACCAGCCCTGGTATTACAGACGTTAACCGCGAATTGCTCGCAGGCGCCTCTGGTCAGGCAGTTAGTCGTTGCATATGCGCGGTGGGGTCGTGCTGGTGACGACGAACCCGGAACATCGCCGGGCGCCTTTTCGGAGCAGCCGCCATCTCCGTCCTGCTCATCGTCTTGATTTCGGCCTATCTGCGCCGCAATCTTTAGCCGAGGATTTCGGCGAGCGGTACGGCGATGTCGGGGTCGCTTGTGCGAAGAATTCCGTCCTCGATGGCATGCATGCCCGTGGCGGTATGGATGAACACCTCGCGCGTCCGTGGATCGATCACCCAGATGTAGCGAACGCCGAACTTCAGGTAGTCGGCGATCTTACGTTCGATTCTGCTAGCGCGATCCTCTGGCGACAGGATCTCGATACATAAGAAGGGCGGTTCGGTGAAAACCTCCTCGTCGGGTTCGGCGAGCATGGCGCAGACGTCGGGGACGCGAAAACGGGTGGTGGACACTCGAATGCGCTGCTCTACGACCACGAAGAGCGACGGATAACGGGCGCCGAGCAGACGATCCAGTTTGCTCTGCGCTTTGGCATGGCTTTTCCTGCCCACGTTACGATCCTCCAACTCACCATCCACATAGTCGCAGTCCGGATCGTAGGATGTGGACTCGTATTGCTCGACGGAGACAAGAGTAGCGGCACCCATGCGTCCATTATGCCACGGGCTGCTGGTCGAACACCTCGGAGAGCGGGACGGCGATGTCGGGATCGCTGGTCCGCAGGATGCCGTCTTCAACCACGCGTGTGCCTGAAGTCGTGTAGATAACCGCATCGCGTCCGCGGGGATCGACGACCCAAATATGGCTGACGCCCATTCGGAGATAGTCGCCGACTTTTCGCTGGACCCGACACCCGAATGCGCTGTTCCACTACCACAAACAGCGAAGGGTAGCGGATGCGGAGCGCGAGGTGCAAGTTGCTCTGCGCTTTGGCATGGCTCTTCCTACCCACGTTACGATCCTCCAACTCACCATCCACATAATCGCAGTCCGGTTCGTAGGATGTGGCCAAGTACTCCTCAACGGACACAAGCGTAGCGGCAGCCATGCGTCCATTATGCCATGCGCCGCTAGCCATTCTTCCAGGCTGCCCCTGCCCGATTTGCCGGTGTGCGGCGCGCGCGGCGTGCGCCATCCTGGAAGCATGGAAAACGAACTAGTCGCCTTATCCAACGAACTGGCCGGAGCCGTGGAGCAGGCCGGCCGCGCCGTGGTGGCCGTGAATGCCCGGCCGCGCTTCGCTTCGAGCGGCGTGGTCTGGCGTCCCGGCGTAATCGTCACCGCCGAACACACCATCCGCCACCGCGAGGAAATTGGCATTACCCTGCCGGACGGCCGCGCTACTTCCGCCACGCTCGCCGGCCGCGACCCCGGCACGGATATCGCG
>DATNMW010000209.1:0-4446 GCA_035602155.1 Bryobacteraceae bacterium
CGCTTCAGCGGCGCCCTCGCGAGCGCCTCCGCATGACTCGGGGCCGGAATGATTTGCTAGATCTTGTCCGTGTTGAACTTTCATCAACTATCTCCTGCCAGCTTCGGCTGGCGCACTAAGCGTCCGAGAATCACCAGGACAGCCTACCCGGGAAGGCGCGTTCAATGCGATTGCAAGTTTAGGAGTCAGTCCTGGACGGGCGTCCAGTTGTGCGGTAGAAGTTCAGCGAGCCGGGTAATCGGATGGGCGGAGATGCGGGAGAGGACGTCCTTGAACCAGATATAGGGATCGACGCCAGCCCGCTGGCAGGAAGCCACGAAGCTGCGCAGCACCGCCGCCGTTTTTCCGCCCTGGTCGCTGCCGAAGAATATCCAGTTGTTGCGGCCCACAGCTACACCGCGGATAGCGCGCTCGGTGGCGTTGTTGTCGATCGACAAATCTCCGTCCTCACAGTAGCGGTTCAGCGCTGCCCAGTTCTTCAGCGTATAGCGTACCGCCCGCCCCTCCGGACTCTTCGGCAAGACTTCCCCCTGGATCTCCAATAAATAGTCACCCAACTTATCCAGGATGGGCCGCGATTGGAGTTGCCGCAACCGAAGTCGGTCTTCCGGCGCCAACGGCCGCGCTTGATCCTCCACCCGATACAGTTGCGCAATCAGCAACAAGGCCGGCCCCATGCGCGCCTGATCCGACTCCAGCGCCTTATGGAAATATCGCCGCGCATGTGCCCAGCAGCCCACCTCGCTCAAGCCGCGCGCCGGATCCTTGAAAAACGCGTCGTATCCACCATAGGCGTCCGCCTGTAAGTGACCGCGATAGCCTGCAAGGAACTTCTCCGGTCCGGCACGTCCCCGCGTCGCGGTGTAATCATAGAGGATCACCGGGTGTTTTTGGTCACCGCAGTAGGGCCAGATGCGCCCGGTGCGCGCGAAGGGAAGCTTTACGTCCAGCACTTTCACGCCGGTATCGTCGGTTCCGATCACCTTTGATTGGAACAGAACTTCTTTGAGAGATCCGTACAGGGGATTCAGCAAATCGGCGCATTGGGCCAGCCAGCCGCCCATGGTCTTGCGCGAGATGTCCACGCCATGCCGCCCAAAGATCTTCTCTTGCCGATGCAACGGCAGATGATCGGCGGTTTTGGCTACAATCACTTGCGCCAGCAGACTGGCTCCAGCCGTGCTCTTTTCGATCGGCTGGGGTGGCTTGGTGGCCGTCCTCACCGTGCAGTCGCAAGCGTATTTCTTGCACACATCCTCGATGACGGTCAGTTGCGCCGGAATGTATTCGTAGCGCTCACTGCGCTCTTCTCCAATGGGCCGCAGATCGTGCTGGCAGGCCGCGCAGTGCTTTTCTTCTTCCGCCAGATCGTGCACGATACGTTCGCGCTTGAGATGCCGCGCCAGGGGCTGCCGGCCGCCGCTCCTTTTCTTCGGAGTGGCATCCCCGGCGCCAGGGGGAGCGGGATCGTCATCGTCGGAACTACCGGGCGCTTCCGGCGTCTCTGCTTCCGTTTGCCGCGCTTGCCAGGCGGCGGCAAACAGAGCCAGTTGGTCCACAGAGAGTTGCTCGCTCTTGCGGCTGCGCCTGGCGTCCAATAGCTCGCGCAACAGAGTCTCGATTTTGTTTCGTTCGGTGAACTCGTGGTCCAGTTGCTTCATCAGGTCCAGCACCATCTGCTGTAGGGCCTGTGGATCATCCGGAAGATGTTTTGGATCGATAGCCACGAGTAAGTATAAGTGTACCTACTTACTTACTCTGTGCCAAGTGAAAAATGAATACGACCGCGATTTTTATTCGGGCCGCCTGTAGCGCTTGCGCCGGACGGCGTGCTGCAGGTCGATGCCGCTCAGCAGAGCCCCTAGCTCTTGTACCGTGATCTCACGCCGGCGCTCCTCGGCGCCGTCACCCAATGGCATCGCGTACGTACCCTCCTCCAAGCGCTTGCTCCACATGGCGAATCCGTCACGGTCCCAATACAGGATCTTCACCCGATCGCGCCTCCGGCTGGCGAACACAAACAGATGCCCGGCGAACGCATCCAGCTCCAGATGCTCCCGCACCAAGGCATGCAGTCCGTCAAAGCTCTTGCGCATGTCGCACGCCGTCAAGCACAAATACACCCGCACACTGGCCGGCAGATGGATCATGCCCGCAACGCTTCCAGCACGGTGCGCAACGTAATGGCGTTCACCCCGGCGCCGATACGCAGTCGCTCGCCGGTCGCGACCACCAGTTCCAGGTCTGCCTCTGGCGTCGGCGCCTGCCGCGCCGCTCCTTTCTCCACCAACGCAAACCGTACCGGCTGCTGCTGGTTCCGCAGCCGTTTGCGCCAATAGAAAAACAGATGTTCCCGGATACCCCGTTCCTTACAGAACTTCCGTACGGACATCCCGCTGCGCTCGTGTTCAGCGATCCGCTCTCGCCACTGATCGTTTCTTGCGATCACCTTCTCATCGGTAACAGTCTCGGCCATGAGACCACTATGCAACCCTGCCGGACTTTTGGAAAGAGGGGTTCATCGGACGCTTAGTGCGCCAGCCGAAGCTGGCAGGAGATAGTTGATGAAAGTTCAACACGGACAAGATCTAGCAAATCATTCCGGCCCCGAGTCATGCGGAGGCGCTCGCGAGGGCGCCGCTGAAGCGTTGACAGGGGAAACCGGCGGGTCAGCCATTGAGCCGCGTAATCCGAAATCCGGGACGCCGACGCCGTTAAGCGATGCGGAAGGCAACATGAACCAGGGCGATAGATGCGAGTCCTGGGGCAGTCCTGCGCGGTCGGAGACCCTGCACACGCCGGGAAGTTTCCTGCACAGAAGCTGGGAGATCTCCGCTGAGCCAGGCGCGACGACGCCGGGCAGTTCAGGGAAGGCCAAGAGCCACACGCCTGGACAATCATCGGTGGAGAAGTCGGATGCGCTCACAGTACCTGGGAAGCCATCGAACAAGGGCAACCAGCCCGCGGAGATGGTGGAGGGAAGGAGCGCAGCCAAGGGGAACGCTGGACAGGACCCCGCACCCCGGACACAGAGCCGGACCAGTTGTGCGTCGATGGGCCTGGAAGGCGTACGTCAGGCAGCGCGCCGGAATCGGCGGCTGCGGTTCACGGCGCTCATGCATCACATCACGCCGCAGCTACTTGTGGACAGCTTCTACAGCCTCCATAGGAATGCGGCGGCGGGGGTGGATGGAGTGACGTGGCGGGAGTACGAGAAGATTCTCCCTCAGCGGGTGGCCGAGTTGCACCGGTTAGTTCATGCCGGAGCATATCGGGCGACGCCGTCGCGGCGGGTGTACATACCCAAGGCGGATGGCCGACAACGTCCGTTGGGGATCGCCTCAATCGAGGACAAGATTGTGCAGCAGGCCGTCGTCACGGTGCTGAGCGCGATCTACGAAGTGGATTTTCTCGGATTCTCGTACGGATTCCGGCCGGGACGTGGACAGCACAATGCGCTGGACGCACTCACAGCAGGAATCAAGAGCCGAAAGGTGAACTGGATCGTGGATGCCGACATTCGCTCGTTCTTCGACGAAATCGATCACGGGTGGATGCTCCGGTTTCTCGAACACCGGATCGCCGATCAGCGAATCATTCGCTTGATTCGCAAATGGCTCGAAGCGGGCGTGATCGAAGACGGAAAGCGGATCCCTGCGCAACGGGGCACTCCGCAAGGGGCGGTAGCTTCTCCATTGCTGGCGAACATCTACCTGCACTACGCCTTCGATCTCTGGGTTCAGCACTGGCGGAAACAGCCAGGGCGAGGAGAGGTTATCGTGCTTCGCTATGCGGACGATAGTGTCGTGGGCTTTGAGAATGTGCGGACGGCGCGAGCGTTCCTGGACGACCTTCGGGAACGGTTAGCCAAGTTCGGACTCACTCTGCACCCGGACAAGACGCGCTTGATCGAGTTCGGTCGCTTCGCGGCGGAACGGCGGCGCGTGCGGGAGCAGGGCAGACCGGAGACGTTCGACTTCCTGGGGTTCACGCATTGTTGTGGAACCGACCTACAAGGAAAGTTCCAGGTCGTGCGATTGACGGCCAAGAAGCGGATGCGAGCGACGTTGACCGCGATCCGGGATAAGCTCTACCAGCGGCGGCACGAACCCGTGCCCATCGTGGGCAAGTGGCTTCAACGGGTCCTGAATGGCTACTTCGCGTACCATGCAGTTCCTACGAACCTGCTGCGACTGAACGGCTTCCGCAGTGAGGTCTGCCGCGCATGGCGGCACGCCCTGCTGCGCCGAAGTCAACGACACCGGCTCAACTGGTCTCGGTTCAATCGCCTCACTCGTAAGTACGTCCCGTCATGCCGGGTTCTGCATCCCTATCCGGAGGAGCGCTTCTTTGCGTCAAGACCTTAGGCAGGAGCCGTATGCGGTAACACTGCACGTACGGATCTGTGCGGGGGGCGGTCAGCAATGGCCGTCCCTACCGCGACCG
>DATNMW010000210.1:0-11462 GCA_035602155.1 Bryobacteraceae bacterium
TGGGCATCGTTATGCAGAATTGAGCGGATTTGTGCTTCGGGGGCGCGGCTCGGTTAACCTGCAAAATTGGCCGAGCAAAGCCAATTTAGCGTTTGAAATCAATGATTTGATATACGGCGGGTGGCCTCGGATTCGGAGGGGCGGGAGATTTTCGACTGATCGGGACGCGGGCGACGGGCGACGGCTTAGCGATGTGTGTCGAAAATCCGTTTTCGTGAGGGGAACCCCCTTCCTTACGCGATGTAAGAGTAGCACGGTGACGGCGGGGATTCGGTTGAGCAGCTGTCGTTGGGTGTTTGTTTTCATGGGTGCGGGGGGGATCGAGATACGTCACCAAACGGCATTGCGGAGCGCCCACGTCGGGGCTGAGCCATGGAGGAACCCGGAACTATTGGCGAGTGGCGGCGCCAATGGTCGAGAACTGAAGAAGTGTCGAACCGGTAGCTTTTAGTTCTGCGATTCCACTAACACGATCAAGTCCACCGCTGGTTTACTGGCGAAAAAACTCCGCCTCGCGCCTAATGCGCAGAAACTTCATGGCCAGCGTGCCTCGTGCTCAGAATCGAGCTTGACACGCGCATATCTGTTGCGGCAACAGGGCCTGGGAGCCTGCCCCACATTGCCTTGACTTAGGGATTCTTTCCTGGTTACATGGAAAACGCTGTGGGCTACCCCTGTTCGATGCGTATATTTGTACTCTGGCTGGTCCCGCTGGCGCTGCCGGCAGCGCCACCCCCGCCGGCCGCGCTCGGCACGCTGACGCTAGCCGACGCGCCCGTACTCATTGTCGATCCGGCTTGCAACAGCCGCGACGGCGGCAGCCTGGTGTTGCAGTTTCGAAACGACTCGCCTACGGTGGTGAGGCTCGCGCTTACCACCAGCGAAGCGACCACTGCCACCAGCAAGCCGTCCGGCGCCAAGGTAGCTTTGCGGCCGGTGCGCGATCTGGATGGGAAAACTATTGCCGAGATCGGAGCCGTGGATCCCGGAAAATCCTTGTATATCAGGGCCGATGTGCAGGACGTTCTGCAGGACGGGACATGGGACATCGAGATCCACAATCACGGCATCAAAATCGGCACATTCAAGATGGTGCGGGCGTCGGCGGCCTTCAACGTGAAGTTGGATGTACCCAGTCCGGATGCGCCGGAAATATCCTTGCAGCGAGGCGTTCCCAAGTTGTTGTCCTTCACTAATGCCGACGGCAGAGCCTACCCGGTGAGCGAGGAATTCGCCGTCGACGGAAAGACGGATGAGGCCGTGAGCCTGCCTGGGCGCGCGCGCAAGTTCGGGCCGGACGATGGTCTGGTGCTGCCGGCAGGCGGGGCCGGCGAGGTTCGATTTATTCCCCCCGGCGAATGGTTCTCGTGGAAGAGCATACTGAAGGACGTTACCGCCGACGGCCGGTTGACCGTGCGCCTGCGCTGCATGGACGCCGCCGGCCACGCGTGCCAGCCCTCGCCGGACGCGCCCGCCAGGATCTTCAAGGTGAAGCTGCACTTGGCGATCTGTTCGCCGGATTGCCAGTCGCTGTGCGCGGACCTGTTTGTGCTGCTGGCGCTGCTGTTGGGCGCCGGCTTCTCGTTCGCCGTGAACCTGGTTGTGCCGAACTACTTCAGCCGGCGCGATTTCCGCGCGCGTTTGAGCGATATAGACGCGCGCGTGGCGGGCCTCCCCATGGCCCTGTCTTCCCGGCTGCGGGTGCTGGCGGGCATTGAACGCAAGGGCATGGAAGAGAGCGTGCAAGGTGTCAGTTTCTACGGCCTGGAATTCAAGGGCCGGATCGTCCAACTGACTAAAGCCGCCGATCAACTGAGCAGCCGCTTGGACTTACTGGAGCGACTAGGCAGAGACCGTATTCGCTTTGAGGCGCTGCGTGCGCAAGGCCCGGCTCCCACCATCGTGGATCGGATCGAGGATCTTTTCGAGGGAGTCATCCGGAATCTCGACTCGGTCGGACTTAGCGATGCCGTGCTGCAGTCCGTCAAGGCGAGTGTCGACCAGATTGACAAGGCCTTGGAAGACTTCCACAAGCTAGGGCCGGATTTTGCGGCCGCACTGGGCGAACGCGCCAAACGACTGAAGAAGGCCTTTGATAAGAGCCAGCCCCAAAAGGCCGCCGGCGATCCAGCCGCCGAACACGCGCCAAAGGAGGCTGCCACGGACCCGACCGCGAACGCCCCAAGTACGGGCCGCCTGCGCACGCGATTGCCGGAACTATTTGCGTACCTGGCGGTGGCGCCCGAGGATCCCGCCGGCTTCGCATCGGACTACGCCAGGTGGGATATGGTGCTCTACAAGCTCGATCTGATCCGCAGGTACGTGAACTGGCGCGAGGCCGGCAGCCTGGCGGATCGCGCGCTGGAAGGGCGAAATGGGGATCGGTTCGACCATATCGAAGGAGAACTGGTGAAACGGCTGCTGCTGTTCAGTTGGGAAGGGGTTGATTCCGCGCAGCGATACGTGCGGGAGATCGAACAGAGCATTTTCGCGGAGACCATCAAAACGCAGCTCAGCGCGCGGCGTGCAAGAATCCGGATGGACCGCTTCGCGGTACGGCCGTTCGCGCCCACCCAATTCCGGCTCGACTTCGACGACCCGGCTTATAATACAGCCGAGGCCCAAAAGGACTGGACCTGCGTTTGGCACTTCGACCACGGTCCGGAAAATACCGGAAGCACGGACAACATGATCATACACGAGTACGGTTGGGCGGCCACACACTACTTTCCGTGGCCCATTACCTACGCGGTGAAGGTGGGGTTCCGCCCGCAGCATTCGAATAGCGGGGACGAGATCACGCCTCTCGAACCGCTGACGGTCAAGGTATCAGTCGCCCCGCAGCAGGATGGCACGCGCCGACGGTGGCATCGGAGATTGGCCGAGGCCATCCAGGTATTGGTGGCGATTCTGCCGGCGTTGGCAGGCCTGGTAGCCGGGGCGAAGGACCAGGTTTTGAAGCTGGATCTTATTCCGGCCGCGCTGGCGATATTGGTGATGGGATTCGGCTCCGATCAGATCAAGAACAAATTGACCCAGTAGGGTGTTTTTGCGGACGCCAGTCAGTCGTTAACAACTTGTTCTAGCGAACATGGTCCATTGCCGATCACCGGACGCGGTTACGGCGGCTGCGATCTGGCGCAGGCGCGCCACAGCACGCGGACCATATCAAGGTCAAACGTTACCGCAACCAACGCCATAAGCTCGGCGGCGAAGGCGACTGGCCTGCCTTGTGGCAAGCGCCAACCGAAATTCACAAGATACACCATTGACTCGGGTTAGCTCCGGCTCTATACTCCAACTGAGGGACCTCGGAGGGCTCCATGAGGATTAAAGTCTTGCTGAGCGCTGCCTTTCTGTCTTGCGTGGCAGCCGAAGCTCAAACGAACAGTTATACGGTGTCGAATGTCGTGACGAATACGACTGACGCGCGCCTGGTGAACCCATGGGGCCTGTCGCGTCCGGCGAGGGCAAGCTTGACGGAGAATGAGTGGTGGACGGCGGACCAGGTCACCGGCCTTTCGACGTTGTACTACGCCAGCGGTACGATCGTCGGCTTACAGGTAACGATTCCGCCGGCCGGCACCACTGGCACGGGCAGTCCGACTGGGACCGCTTCGAACCCGACAAACAATAACTTTGCCTTCGTGACGCTGGATGGAACGATTTCGAATTGGAATCCGAACACCGCACCGGTCACGCCGGGCAAGTCATGTGCGAAGTGCCATGTGACCAGCGCCAGCATCATGGTGAATAACTCCGCGGCGGGCGCATCGTATCAAGGGCTGACCGTCGCCAAGAACGCCACCAGCGGCGCGTACACATATTACGCGGCAAACGCCAACGGCGGAATCGAGGCCTACGATGCCACGTCGTTCAGTCCGGTAACCCTGACTGGGACATTCACGGATCCAAAGATACCCAAGACCTACTCGCCGGCCGGCATTCAGGCCATCGGGTCGAGAATCTACGTGACGTACAATGCGATCGCCGGCGGCGGGACGGGTTATGTTGACGCTTACAATACCAATGGCACGCTGGTGTTGCGATTGGGGCAGGGATCGCAGGCATCGTTCAATCAGCCGTGGGGGGTGGCGATGGCGCCCGCCAGCTTTGGCGCGTTCAGCAGTATGCTTTTGGTGGGGAATACGGGCAGCGGCTGGATCGGGGCGTACAGTCCTACGAACGGAGCCTTCCAAGGTTTCCTGGAGACCAGCACCGGGTCGGATATTACGATTCCCGGACTGTGGGGACTTGAATTTGGCAACGGCAGCACGGAATCCGGGCCGACCGACGTGCTGTATTTCAATGCCGGCGGCGCCAATCTGACGACGGGGGTATTCGGCGCGATCGCGGCGAACTGACAGGCCGCGATGCCCGTCCCACTACCCGTGCAGCGCGCGGAAATTCGTCAGGCACCGTCGCGCGGTTTCCAACTCCGGATAATCGCTGCCTTCCTGCTCCACCAAATAGAATTCGAGGCCGCCGCTCTTCTCGGCGGCCTCGAATAGTTTCTTCCAGGGCGCCACGCCATCGCCCAGCAAAACCCGGTAGCCCTTCTCCTTCGACCAGTCTTTGCAGTGCATGGAACGGATACGGCCGGGATTGGCCTCTATCCAGGCCACCGGGTCCGATCCGGCCTCGATGCAGGTGCCCACATCCAGTTGCAGCATCACATCTTTGCCGGTGTTGGCGGCCAGCACTTCAATGGGACGCTTGCCCTCTATTGGGGTAAATTCCAACTGGTGGTTATGATAACCGGCCCGCAGCCCGGCTGGTTTCATCTTCTCGGCCCCTTGATTCAAACGCTCGGCAACCGCCTTCCAGCCATCCAAAGTCTTCGGGTTTCCAGCGCTGGCCCACACGATGAATCGGCTGCCGACGATGCCGTTCAGCTCGATGGCGTGCGCGATTCCATCCGGAGTGAACGATTCGGGGCCGTTATGCGTGGACAAGCAGCGGATGCCGGCATCGTCCATCATTTTGCGTACCTGCTTGGCGTAGTCTGGCGTCCAGGCGTAATATGGCGAGAAAAATTCGACGCAGTCGTAGCCCATTTTGGCGACTGAGCGCACGGTGCCCATGAGGTCTTTTTTCAGTTCGTTGCGCACCGAAAAAAGCTCCAGGCCGACCGGAAGGTTCTTGCCCTGCGCGAAGGCGGAAGCCATGGGGGCAGCCGCGGTCAAGGCGAAGAACCCGCGGCGGGTGAGGGAATGTAGTGGCATAATCGGAAAAGCAAACCATATCACATACCATGCCGAACAAATTGATTCAGACGAATCCGGACGCCGCTCCCGCCATCCTGCGCCTGGCGCTGGGAGTAGTGTTCTTCACCCACGGAGCACAGAAAATGCTGGGATGGTGGGGCGGGTACGGTTTCTCCGGGACCATGGGAGGCTTCGAGCACATGGGTATTCCGGCGGTGTTCGCATTTCTGGCCATCGCAGCAGAGTTCTTCGGCGCGATCGGCCTGATCCTGGGCCTGCTTGGAAGGGTCGCTGCGTTCGGCATAGCCTGCGTCATGGTGGTGGCGATCGTCAAGGTGCACGCCGTCAACGGCTTCTTCATGAACTGGGCCGGCCGGCAGAAAGGCGAGGGTTTCGAGTTTCATGTGCTGGTGCTGGCGATCGCGGCGGCGATTATGATCGCAGGATCGGGCGCGTGGTCGGTCGACCGGGTACTTGGCAGATCGCTTGCCGCGCGGCGGTAGCTGGATGATGCGAACCCTGGCTGTTGTCGCAGGCTTTCTGATGGTGGGCTGTCAAGCCCGTGCCGAGAAAAAGATCACGGTCAAGATCGCGCATTCGCCAAGCCTAGGTGGAGCGCTGGCGGGCAAACTGGTGACGCCCGGCCAACTCCCCGGGGATTGCGCGAAGGACTTTGGCGACCTGGTCTTCCAGGACATGCGCGCGCATGGCGTGGCGATGACCGGCGGCGCCGCGACACCGGCTATCGTGCTTTCCATCGCGGTTTCCCGATGCGAGGCGCGTCCGCTGCCCGCCATGACCGGCGAGGGACTGCCCGCGGTGCACATCTCCCGCACGGAAGGCTGGTTCGTCGCGCAGGTGCGCGCAGTGGATGCGGCGAGTGGCCAGGAAGTCGCCTCCGCCACCGTGCATGGCCACGCACAAAAGGAAAATGAGAGCCAGAGCACAGTTCCGGAGTGGCCGGCGCCATCGGAAGTGAAATCCATGGCATTGCGGCAGGGCGTGACGGAGGCGCAACGGCTTTACGCGCCGTGGGTCGAGAGCCGCGAGGTCGCATTCATGGACAACAAGGAATGCCACCTGAAACAGGCATTCGACGTGGCCAAGGCGGGCGACTACGAGGCGCTGGTGAAGCTGTCGCGCGCCAACGCGGAGTCGTGCGGAGCGGGATCGAAGGCGGCCATGGAGGCCTGGTACAACCTGGGCGTGGCGTGTTTCCTGCTGCGCCAGTATGACGATGCAGTTTCCGCATTCGAAAAAGCCGCGGCACTCAACGGCGGCAAGTTGGTGGCCGGGTTGATGGAGGAATGCCGCAAGGAGTTTGCGGCGGTTAAGGCGCAGCAGCCGAGGCCGGCCCCAGCCGTGGAGGGCCCGCCCACGCAAACGGGCATGGTGATGACCAACGACTTCGTCATCAAGCTGATCGACGGCAACGTGGCGGAGGGGGAGGTGCTGAAGATGATCGCGAACCAGCCGGGGCGGTTCTCTTTGGAACCCGCCGATGTGGCGCGGCTCAAGGCCGCGGGCGTGCCGGATTCTGTGATCGCCGCGATGCGCAATAAGTAGTGATGCATAATCGAGTCACGCGGTAGCATGTCATAGAAGGGTCGAATGTTCACATGGATCTGTCCGCACTGCGGGCGCGAGGTTCCCCCATCCTACGACGCATGCCCGGACTGTGCGGCCAGAGAGCAAGCCGGCGGGCAACCGGCGCAGACGAGGACCGAGCCTGTTCCGGTCGCGACGGCTCCGCCGGCGATTGCAGGCGGAAGCCGCGTTGCATCGCATCTGCGCCTGGTCATGGTGCTGTGGCTGGCGCAGGGCGGGCTTCGCCTTTCGAGTATGATTCCGGGGCTGTTCCTGTGGTTTCCAGTGGGAATGCTGCCGCTTGGCGCTGTGGGGTTCACTCATTTGGAGCGCCCCCTGAGTGGCGTCGGCTGGGCGTTCTTGTTGGTGACGACGACTTGGACGGTGGCCTGTCTGGTGGTGGCGTGGGGCCTGCTGGAACGCAAACCGTGGGCCCGCATTTACACCATCGTGGTGAGCGCGATCTGGCTGCTGGATTTCCCTTTAGGCACCGCGTTGAGCATCTACACTCTCTGGGTGCTGTTGCCTGAAAGCTCCGAAGCCGAGTACCGCCGACTGGCCATGCCATAATCGAAGTAGATGTCCGAGTCGCTGCTGGGCATGGAACTGACCGAGATTCGGGAAGCTCTGGGGCCCGGCCATCCGCAGTTCCGCGCCAAACAAATCTACACCGCTCTGTATCGCCGGAGAGTTGGCGACTTGGCGCAAGTTTCCACGCTGCCCGCCGCGCTGCGGCAGGAGCTGGGCGGCGCGCGCCGCGTGGGACTGCCGGAGATCGCGCAGCGCTACCAGTCGGTGGACGGCACGCGCCGGTACCTGTTGCGCCTCGAGGACGGCCGCACGGTGGAGACCGTGCTGATGCCCGAGGCCGAGCGCGACACCATCTGCATTTCAAGCCAGGTAGGTTGCCCGGTGGACTGCAAATTTTGTATGACTGCGCTGATGGGATTGGAGCGCAACCTCACGGCGGGCGAGATCGTGGGACAAGTGTTGCTGGTAGCCCGCGATAACGGGCTGTTGGAGGATACGCGGCTCAACATCGTGATGATGGGGCAGGGCGAGCCGCTGCTGAATCTGCCCAATGTAGTGAAGGCCACGCGCCTGCTGACCGATGCGGAAGGCGTGGGAATTCCGCAGCGCCGCATCACTGTTTCGACTGCCGGCATCATTCCGAAGATCGAAGAGTTGGGACGCGAGCCGGTGCGCCCCAGGCTGTCGATATCCTTGAACGCATCCACGGAAGAGATGCGCCAGCAGTTGATGCCCATCACGCGGAAGTATCATTTACGGGATTTGTTGGCGGCGTGCAAGACGTATCCGCTGCGTCCTTGGGAGAAGCTCACGTTCGAGTATGTGCTGCTGAAGGGCGTGAACGATACCGATGCGGACGCGCGGCGAGTGGTGCGGCTGCTGGCCAATCTGAATGCAAAGGTCAACCTGATCGCGCTGAATCCGGGTCCGGGCATTCCGTTCGAGACACCCGATCCCGAGCGGGTCTCGAGCTTCCAGGCCATCGTGCGGCGGTCGATGGGGTGCTTCATCCGCAAGCCGCGGGGTCTGGATATTTACGCTGCGTGCGGCCAATTGAAACGGAATGACGTCATGGGTTCAGTTTGAGTCGATAGAGGACGGGTTAGTGAACTCCAGCGGGTAGGGCCGGGTGATCGAGAATTCACCACACACGCACGCGGCTCCCCGGCGCCAGAAAAAGTCTCTGCGAGGGCTGCACCGAAAATGCCGCATACCACGCATCCGGATTGCGAACCGTCTCGGCGCGGTATTGCGCGGGAGCGCGCCCATCGGTGACGATCTCCTGCCGCAGCGCCGCATCGCGCACCTTCGATCTCCAACTCTGGCCGAGCTGATGAAGAAACGTCGAATCGGCTGTGAATCCGTCTTCGACGCGTCCGGCTTTCCCTGGAGAGACAACACGTAGGCATCGTAGGCGACCGTTAGGCCCCCCAGGTCGGTAGGTTTCGAACTGCGCGGCGAGCGCCTGGGCGGCAGCCCGGAAATGGTCGAAGTCCGCCTTGGTCCACCAGTTGGTCAAGCGCCCTTCCGCATCGAACTGGCTGCCTTGGTCGTCGAAGCTGTGGCTGATCTCGTGGCCGACGATCGCGCCCATCGCTCCGTAATTGTGGGCCGCATCTGCATTGCCGTCGACGAATGGAGGCTGCAGGATCGCCGCGGGGAAAATTCAGTGCATTCTGCAATGGAAGATTGACCGCGTCCACGGTTTGAGGCGTCATCCACCACTCGCCCCGGTCGACGGCTTGGTGGAGCTTGCCAAGTTGATGCCGCTACTCGAATAATCCGGCGCGCCGCGCGCGTCTCCCTTGACGATCTCAAGACCCGAGTAATCCCGCCACCGGTGGGGAAAGCCCACGCCCACCTTCAACGTATCCAATTTGCTTTCGGCTTGACCTTGGTTTCCGCGGGAAAATAGCGTTCCACATACAGCTTGCCGACAGCGTCCCGCAGCGCGAAGTTGGTCAGATCGATTCCTCGTTGCCACCGTGGACGCGTTTGCGGAACCCCGCTGAACGCCTTGCCGTAAGAATTGAAACGTTCGTCGCCGAACGCCCTGGGCAGAAAGGCCGCGGCGCTCTCGACGGCGTGATACGCGAGCCAGTCCTTCCAGGCATCGAGTGGTTCCCTGGCGGCCAGCGCGGAAAGGCCCGCGACCGCTTTCGGGCGCCACCCGATCCCGACTGGGGGATCGCTCAATCCGGCAGCTTCGAGCAGCGCCGGCCAATCGATCCCGGGCGCCTTCAACGGCAGATCCGCCCGTTTCCATTGGACCGCGGAGTGGACGTCTTCCGATTCGACGCGTGTGGCGTGCACCCCCGCCATGGCCGTCTCCAGCGCGAATACGCGCGCGGCGCGGGAGGCCGGGGCGGTGAAGCCCGCCAGCTTGAACATCCGCTCGATGTGCTCCCGATATTGCTTGCGTAGCTGTGCCATTCGCGGCGACTGCGAAAGATAGTATTGGCGGTCGGCCATCCCGAGACCCCTTGCAGCAGATAGGGGCATGTCCGGGATGGATCGTCGAGGCCCTGCGTGATCCAGATTCCAAACAGATTCCCGGTCTCGAAGTTCGTGCTGTTCAGCGGGTCCACGTCCGCGCGCAGCTCCGCCGATGGCATGCGCCAGCGCATGGCGATCCGCGATCGCGGCGAAGGCGTCCGGTTGCGGTTTGAGCGGCGCGATTCCTTTGGACTCGATGGCCGCTTCGTCCATGAACGCGGCGTAGAAATCGCCGACTCTGCGTGCCTCCTCGCCGGCCGCCGCGCCGCCTTTCGATGCATGGCGCCGGGGCGACCATCGGCGGAGCCAGCGCCCCAATTCAGTATCTCGGACTGGCGCCGTTCTTGTAAGTCTTGCCCAGGCCAACCTTCAGGTGCCGCAAATCGCGGCCGGAGACCCGCTCAGGCAGTTGCCCTGGATCGCTGCGGCTCAATCTCCACCGTGGTATGCAGCCGCGCGTTGAGCGCATCGAGGACTTTGGCGGCCCGCTCCAGTGTGATCCCAAAATACTCGTTGCGCTCGTCGCGGGAGATCTGGGACTCATGCACCTTGAGCCTTCTCGCCAGTTCGCGCTGGGATACTCCTTGGGCGATGCGCAGAGAGATCAGCAGTTGCCCCAACCCACGCAGGTTGTCCAGTTCTTCGAATTCGCCCCGCTTGAGACGCTCGTAGCTCTCGACCTCTTCCTCCAATTGCAGATGGAACGATTCCATCGGGTCCACCACCCGCTTAATCTCCTCCTTGCTCAGGCCGGCCTGCTTTAGCCGCGCGCGGTGATCGGCCAGCCGGTTCCGCTCGTCCGTCAGGCGGGCGGCCGCCTCTTGGTATTCCGTCTCGTTTCGAATCATGATCGACCTCCATACTGAATTCTTACGATTCCCCTAGGTTTTCCATCGTGGCGCGATTGCCGAAACGCGGAAGGGAATTCAAGCTCGTAACCATGCTTGTCCCGAATACCACATCCAATGCCCAATCCTGGCACGTGCGGGTACAACTCCACCCGGTACCTGTGCCACATCGGGAGCTGTTTCTTGGGATACCCGCGGTATGGTTTCCGTGCGCTGGGGTCCCACGTCCATATCTTGAAGGGATCGAGCAAGTTCAGATCCCGCACCAATTCGCCGGTCTTCAGTTCAACCAGGCTGCAGACAAAATATCCGTCGATATCGTTGGGGTGGTCCTTGTCTTCGGCAAACGAGCCATCGGCGAACACCTCGCGGATGCCTGTCTGCCAGAGCTGCCGCGTGAGAATCTCAAGGTTGGCGACCAATTCATCCCGCCAGGGCCGGTCCCAAGAGGGGTGTTCCTCAGGCTCGTGCGGCCCGAGCACCAGCGGCGACCGCCGCAATTCGTCGAACGAAACTTCGTAATCGCCCGGCGGCAGGAGGCCATCCGAATCAAAGGGCGGAATCACGGCCATATTGTCATCCTAGCCATATATATCATGTTAATCTTGCTTGACGCAAATGTCAAGCGCGTTGGCGGTCCGGTTCGGCGTCCAGCATTTTCTAATCGAATAATGATCCTGAAAATCGGGTAATCTCCGGGTGCCCCTTTCTGCCGCCCTGAGGCGGCGAATTTTCGCGCGGTGCGGGTACCGTTGATCGTCGGATGCCGCATCGTCCACCAGCGCTGCCCAAG
>DATNMW010000211.1:0-4618 GCA_035602155.1 Bryobacteraceae bacterium
GCATTTCGATCAGTCCGACGGACTGCCGGGCGTCGGAGTCAATAGCGGGAGCTATTTTGAGGATACGGACGGGTCCATCTGGTTCGGGATTGATGTGAACATCGTCCACTACACGCCGCCCACGGATCTGCCAACGCCCCAGTTCGCACCACAGGTTTTCGTGTCCGCCTTTTCCTGGGAAGGTCCAGCGCCCCGGCTGGCCGAGGCGGTTAGCGAACTGCCGCACGGGTCGAAGGTGACCGCGTACATCGGATCGCTGCAGTTCGACCGGCACAACGCGCTGCGGGTGCGATACCGCATCCTGCCCGAGCAGCCGTCGTGGCGGGAGACGCGCAACCTCGATCTCGCCGTGGGGAAGCTTTCGTCCGGCGCGCACACGCTGGAGGTGCAAGGGCGCGTCTTCACCGGACCCTGGTCGGGAATCGCGAGCCGGTCCTTCACCGTCCTGCGTCCAATCGGGCTGACTTGGCCGCTGCTGGCCGCATACTTCATGGCCGCCGCCCTGCTATCGACCGGCGGCTACCTGCTGCATCGCAGGCATCTCGCCGAAGAAGCCGCACTACTGCCCGATCTGGCGGCGTGGCGCATGGGCGCGCTGCTGCCCGAAGTCCACGAACTCGAAGGCACCCTTCTGGACTCGCGCTTCGAAGTTTGGGGTCTGCTGGCGCGCGGCGGCTTCGCCAACGTGCTCAATGGGCACGATCGCGAGCAAAATCAGCGCTGCGCCATCAAGGTCTTCCGCGGCGAGATGAAGGACAAGGCCTGGATTCAGCGCAGCTTCGAGCAGGAAGTCGCCGCACTCAAAAAGGTGCGGCATCCCAACGTGGTTTCGATTTATGCGCACGGCACCGCGCCCTCCGGCGCGCCCTACCTGGTGATGGAGTTTGTGGAGGGCAGGAGTCTGCGGCTGCTCGTGGAAGAGGGTCCGCTGCCGCCCCGGCGCGCGGCGCGGCTGCTGCGCCAATTGGCCAGTGCGCTCGATGCCATCCACGCGCTGGGCATCTGCCATCGCGACGTGAAGCCGGAGAACGTGATCGTGCGCGACATTGTCCGCAACGGGGGCCCGCCGGAGGAGGAGGCGGTGCTGATCGACTTTTCCATCGCCATCGTGAAGGATGCCAACGAGACGCTGCACGGGCTGTCGCGGGCGGCCGGCAGCTTCGATTACATGGCGCCGGAGCAGGCGGTCGGCTATGCGGAGCCATCGAGCGACATTTATAGTCTGGCCAAGCTGGTGCTGGAGATGCTGACGGGGCGGCAGCTTAAAGATTTGCTGCCGGATGCCGCGCTGGATCTGCCCGAGCGGGTGCGCGGGCTCGCCAGAAGCATGGCCGTGCATTTCTCCGATGAGTCGATCGAGATGCTGGCCACGGCGCTGGAGTTCGACCCGGCGAGACGGCCGCGCGCGGCGGGTTCGTTTGCGGCGCCGCTGGTCAACGACCTGACTGCAGCATCCGCTTGAGCCACTTCATGCCCTTTTCCCAGCGCGAGCGCACCTGGCGGACGGTGAGTCCGGTTTCATCGGCGATTTCTTCCAGCGTGAAGCCGCTGAAATAGTGCATATCCACCATGCGGGCGGCGTCGGGGTCTTTGGCTTCCAGGCGCTCCATGAGCAGGCCGATTTCGACGATCTGTTCCGCGTCGTGCATGGACGTGCCCAGCAGCGCGCCGGATTCGTCCAGCGGGAGGGCGGTTTCGCCTGCGCCACGGCGGGCGGCGAGCCGCTTGCGGGCCAAGTCCACCAGGACGCGGCGCATCGCCAGGCTGGCCAGCGCGTAGAAGTGGCCTTGATCGTGAATCTGCCAGCCGCCTTTCGACAGGCTCGTTAGCCAGACTTCGTGGATCAGTTCGGTCTTGGAGAGCGGGGCCATGTATCGTTCGCGCTTGAGTTCGCGGACGGCGATCTCGTGGAGCTTGGGCAGCACTTCACGGAGCAAAGCATCTACCACGGACTGATTGCCCTGCATGAATAGATTCAGGCGCTCTGTTAGCGATGCGTAACTGGCCATCGGACGGGCCTTTTGACTAAGTTGGCAGAAGCGTGGCGGGCTGTCAAGCGGGCGGCGCGCGAAGGCTGTGGTAGATTGTAGCCTGAAAGCCAAACTTTATCTGGAGACGACGATTCCGAGCTATCTGGTTGCGCGGCCGAGCCACGATCTGTTGGTTCCGCCCACCAGCAGTGCACGCGACTGGTGGGAGGCCCGCCGATCTGAGTTTGATCCGTACGTGTCGGAACTGGTGCTTGACGAAGTGGGCGCCGGAGACGTTGCTCTCGCTAGCCAGCGCTTGGAACTCCCGCGAGATGCCCGGTTGTTAACCTCCACTAATGAGATAGTGGAATTGACCGAGGACCTGATCGCCGAACTGCATCGGGGTATACGGCGCGTTGTCCAGGGATATGGGTACGAGGCGCCAAGCCTGTGTACACCGGAAGAGATGATGGGGGAAGAACCATGATGTGGAAGGACGAAATTGTGGAAGAAGTACGTGCGGCACGGGACGCCTATGCCGCGCAATTCGATTATGACCTCGCCCGCATATTCGAAGACTTGAATAATGGAGAAGCGCAGCGTCCCGAACGGGTTGTAGATCTCAGGCCATTGAAGCGGCGTCTACAGGCGGAGCTGCCCGAGGCAGATCTGCCTACTGCTGCGCCGGCATAAACCGCACGTTGATATACGCCTGCCGCTGCGCCCCTTCGGAACTAAACGTCATGGCCTTGACGAGTTCCAATGCGCGTTGCGCCAACGCGGGATCCGATGCCGCTGAGATCTCCTCATCCGACAGCGTCCCATCGGCGTTGAGTTGTGCGTGGACGATTACCGCCTGCACCACGGCGCCGCTTGCCCCGTCCGCAGCTAGCGACAATCTGATCGGCATCGCCAGTTCAACTACCCGCCCGTTGGCCGCCATCTCGGGCGCGTGCGCCAGCGCGCTTTCATCGGCGGACGAGGGATCGGCGACGCGGACGGTCGCGTCTACAGCCACCGCGCCTGCAACGTAGATGGTGATTCGATCCGGCGGCACCAGCCCGTGAAACTGCGCATTCGCGGCGTACCCGTAAACGGTGTAGGTCCCCGGTGCGACGGAGTGAACCTGCAACAGGCCCGTGGTGGGATCGATGCAGTACTCCGTTTCCTCCCACAGGCGGGTCTGGATCTGAGCGGCGGTTCCGGAAACGCCGGAGGTGAGCACACATGTGACGGGCTTTCCCTCCCACTCGACGTCCGCCGTGCGAATCTGGGCGTTAGACGGCGTACCGACGGCCGCCCAGAAGATGGCGTTGCGAAGCATGTGTACGCGCATCGGAACCTCGGTGGCGGCCTGGCCCTGCTGAACCGTTCCGCCGGAAGCCAGCCGCACGATCGACTCGCCACCGATGCTCGCCATCCAGCGCCATTGCTGGCCGGACAGCCAGATTTCGGCAAGCTCGCCCGCACCGGTCTGCTTCGCAGTTCCACTGGCGTTGAAGGCGACGTCCAACCTGTGTGGAGGAGTGAACGCGGTATTATGCAGCTTGCTGACTTGCTGGGCACGCACCAGCAGGGCTAGAGCCGTGGCCCGATCCGCGGGGCTGGCCGCCACGTGAACCCCGCCCGTAACCAGCTCATGCGGATCGGCGGGAACGGGCGCTGAAGGAAGCCGGTTGCGCGCGGACGGTTGCGCCAGGAGCGGCAGCGCTGCCAGCGCCAGACAGGCGGCGCAGGCGACGGTCGCGGTACGTTGGGACATGTTCTACCTCCTATATCCCCGTATATACAGAGTTTAATGGCTGAAGCGGGCGGGAGTCAAGGGCGTGACCTACGTGCTAAATTGAAACTTGTCGCTTCCGACCGCCGGTGAAAAATTTCAAAAGCTGGTTGAAATAATGGCGCGCTTGCGCGCGCCGGGCGGCTGCCCGTGGGACCGTGAACAAACCTTCGACAGTATCAAACCTTATCTGCTCGAAGAGACCTACGAAGTGATGCAGGCCATAGACGCGCGCGACTGGCAGGAACTTACAGGCGAACTCGGCGACCTGCTGCTGCAATCCGTCTTCTTCTCCCAGATGGCCGCCGACCAGAACCTGTTTTCGATCGCGGATGCGCTGGACGCTATCAACGACAAGCTGATCCGGCGGCATCCGCACATCTTCGGCGAGCAGACCGCCGGAAGTGCGGACGAGGTCCGCCGCATCTGGGGCGCGGTTAAGGCTGAGGAGAAGAAGCAGAAGGGCGAGCTAGCCGTCGGGCTGCTGGATTCGGTCCCGCGCGCGCTGCCTGCGCTGGTGGAGGCGCAGCAGCTGACTACCCGCGCAGCGCACGTGGGCTTCGATTGGGACAATGCTGAGCAGGTGCTCGAAAAACTGCATGAAGAGCTGGCCGAATTCGACGTTGCGCGCCGCGGCGCTTCTCAAGAGGAGTTGGAAGGCGAATTGGGCGATATGCTTTTCGTGCTGGTGAACCTGGCGCGCTTCGTCAAGGCCGATCCCGAGCAAGCGCTGCGCAAAACCAACGCCAAGTTCCGTCGGCGTTTCGGCTACATCGAGCGCAAGCTGGCGGAGCAAGGAAAATCGCCGGAGCAAGCCACGCTGGCCGAGATGGACGCGCTGTGGGAGGAAGCCAAGCGATGATCGAAC
>DATNMW010000212.1:0-13108 GCA_035602155.1 Bryobacteraceae bacterium
GGATCTGGTGTGGGAAGAAAACGCGACGGCGCAGGTAAGCGTGAACTACTATGGGGGTGCAGGAGGAGCCACGTTGATCGGCTGGAACTGGCTGAATGAAGCCGGGTCACCCGGGTGGACGGTCGTGGTCCCCAGATAAATCCGGCATTCGGCTTAGGAATGCTCGCACGGATATCCAAGGGCAGCGTGCCGCGATTAATGCCCCCAAAAGAGTTGGATGGATACCCACAAATAGGGGGTTTGTATAGGGTATGCTCTCAAGTAATTCTAGGGTTAATACCTATTGAGACTGGGAATGCACTTAGGATAGCCGAGGAGTTTTCTGAGAACAATGTCGCCACAACGCGCTTTTCCTCCCCCGAACGCAGCGCTTCTGAAGCTTCAACACAGACGCTCAGAGCTCGATAACGCCATCCGGCTGCTTGAAGAGATCAGGCTCATTCGCCTGCGACGGCCTCCAAAACTGGCTGCCATCATCTCCAAAGTGCGGGCCGCGTAGGGATCCCCTCGGCGTACCCACGATGTATGATGGGTTCATGCACTGCCGCGCCGCTCTACTGTTTTCAGCCGTGGCGGGAACACTGGCGGCCCAATCTGGCACGACTCCGAAAGCCTCTGTGCAGGATTACCCCGCGCACGCGACCGCGGAGAAACTGTCGATCGGCGCGGAGTACCTGGTGCACAGCTTCTCCAGCGGCCGAGAGATGTTCATCGCCAAGGACTACCTTGTGGTGGAGGTCGCGCTCTACCCGGCCAACGGCGACAGCCTGCTGGTTAGTTCCGGCCAGTTCGGTTTGCGCGTCAACGGCCGTAGCCAGGCGCTGCCCCCGCACGCTCCGGAAGCGGTGGCACACTCGCTCAAGTACCCGGATCGGGATACCGGTCCGCACACCGTAGCCGCAGTGGGTCCCGTCATCTTCGGCCAGCCGGCGCCGGCCGAGCGGTTCCCGGGCGATCCGAATGCCCGAACCGCTCCGCCCCTTCCGCGTGCACCCGACGATAACCCCAGCGGGTTGGACAAAGAGCCGCCCGTTAAGCCGGAGGAGTTGGTGGTGCAAGCGGCCCTGCCCGACGGCGAGCATCACGGACCAACCAGCGGGTTCCTGTATTTTCCCTATCGCGGCAACGTCGGCCGCATTCGCTCGTTGGAATTGGTGTTCGCCGGACCGGGCGGCAGCATTGCGCTGCCGCTGATGTAACCGGCCTGGCACGCTGAAGGAGTTGTACACTAATGGGTTGGCCGCCGCCGCTCAAGCCGCCCCGCAACCCCTATTTCCGCCAGCCGCTCCACGCCCGGCGCATCGCTGGATCGTCACCCGCGGCATAGACCTGGCGTTCGTCATCGGCAGCGCCTTGGCCGGTTATGCGTACTTGGTGGCGAACGTGGCGCTGCACGTCCCGATTTCTCTTCTCTGGTGGTTCTGGTCGGTGGGCTTCGATGGCACCCACATCTTCGGCACCGCCTCGCGCACCTTCTTCGATAGCGAAGCGCGCCATACCCGCCGCGCCCTGCTGTTCGGCAGCGCGGCGTTCTTCTTCGCCCTGGGGCCTGTGCTGGTGCTGCTGGGCGGCAAGGCCGTGCTTACCCTGATCGTGGCCGTTTGGGCATACTACCATGTGATCCGCCAGCACTACGGCATCATGGTGCTGTACAAGGTGAAAAACCGCGATTTCGCCAGGCTGGACAACTTCCTGGACCGCTGGTTTCTCGGCGTGATGACGGTGTTTCCCCCATTCCATCGGTTCTTCATTCACCACCCGGAGGAACTGGGACTGCGCATCTCATTCCAGCGCCTCGAGCCTGCCCTGTGGACGCTGGTGGCTGCCACCGCGCTTGTCTATCTGGGCCGGCAGGCCGTGCGCACCCGCCGCCGCGATCCGGTGGACCTGCCGAAGTTCCTGCTGTTCGCGGGTGTGATCCCGCTGCACTGGCTGACTTTCGCCTACATGAGCTGGATGGGCGCCGTGCCCACGGTCACCATCGTTCACAACCTGCAGTATCACGCGCTGATCTGGTTCCATAACCGTAACCGCTACGGCGCCGCGTCCCCAGGGGGCAGTCACGGCCGCATCCCGCAAGCGGTCTCGCGCAGCCTGCTGAATTATGTGCTGGTGGCGCTGGTCTTTAGCGCGCTCTACCGTGTGCCTGGCTTCCAGTTGGGCCGGACATCCGACCTGGCCTTCGGCTTCTTCTGCGGCTTCGGCCTGACCCACTATTACCTCGATAGCAAGATCTGGCGCGTACGCAGCGATCCGGCGCTTCGCCAGGCGCTGCAGTTGGGATAAGTTTGTGTAACATGCAGGCCGATTTCCAATCGGCGCGCAGGGCCATCCTGCCCCGCTTATTCCACCCAGACCGTAACTGTATTGCTCGCCACGCCCGCCACACTTACGATCACCGGCAGCGTCACCGGCGCCGCGCCCGCTACGCCGGAGGGCAGTGCGAGGTTGACCTGCCACAGCCCCGCGAACCCCGGCGCCAGGCCGGCAAACAGCACATCCGCCGGCGTGCCACCCACCGTCGCTGTAACTTTAGCCGAGACGTACGACAACGTATCGGCGCTTGCTGCGGCGCCCGTCGGCACTGCCGGAGACACGGCGCCCAAGCCCGTTCCGAACAGCAGAACGGCCTGGCCCGGCCCGGCCGGATTATCCTGCGAGTTCACCGCATAGTCCTGGTTCAACGCCGCCGCCTCCGGACTGCCATAAAGTGTGAAGATGGCAGGCCCGGCCGCGGCGATGGTCACCGTCTGCGACGCCGTTACGCCAGCGTGAGTCACAGTTAGAGTCGCGCTGCCGGGGGCAACCTCCCATGGGACCTGCGCGTTGATCTGCGACGGCGAAACGTAGGCCAAGGGCGCGGCGATCCCGCCAATCTCCACACTTGCGGCCGCCATCGTGGCGGGCAGCGGCAATAGCAGCGGCTGCTGCGCCTGCGCCGCCAGGTTCACGCCGTAGATCGAAAACAACTCGCCCGGACTCAAAGCCGCTTGCGGCGCAGCCGCGTTGATCGCTCCGTTCGCCGGAAACGCCGGCGCCGGCACCGCCCATTCATAAGTCGCCACGGCGCCCGCCGGCAAGGTATCGGTAAAGTTGCCGCCATTCCAGGTCACCGCAAAGGTGGAACTGCCGGATGCCGCGTTCAGCACCAGCAGCACGATCGACCCATCCGGATTTTGAAATGCCACGTCCTCCAGCGAGCCGGAGCCGTAAGTATTCGAATCGATGCGATAAGCGCCCGGTTGCACGAACTTACCCAAGTGGCCCAGCACATAGTACTCCACGTTGCGCGTGATCAGCGGCGGAGTGACGCTATCGTCCACCGTCACCACGCCCCGGCATGCGGTGCATCCGCCATTCTGCGGACCGGAATTCTGGTCCAACGCGACGTTCCAGAGAGTCACTCCGCGCGCCCAGTTGCGCGTGGCCCCGATCAACAGGTTCTCCGCGTTCCAGGCCAGGTCGCCCGCGAAACTGAACCCCACCGTTCCGGAACACTCTGTGAACCAGATGTCCTTCGTCGGGTAAGCCTGTTTCACCTGCGATTGCGCGACCACGCCGCCGGCATAGCAATGAAAGGAACTGCCCGCCAGATAGCCATACGCCGCGCTGTCGGCCAGCAGCGCTTCGGGATATTGCGGCTGGTCCCAGTTGTGTTCGTAGCCGAAGATCTTTACACCGCCAAGCCCAGCCCCCACCAGCGCCGGCCCCAGGTAGTTGCCTATGAAGTTAGCTTCGTCTGAGCTGGACACGTAGGCGGAGGGATAAGAGGTGGTGGAGTTGAGCGGCTCGTTCTGCATGGAAACGGCGTAGACCGGAATGCCGTGCTGTTGGTACGCGTCGATGAAGCGCGTAAAGTACTGCGCCAAGCTCGGAAAATCGGCGGCCGCTATGTTGCCGCCATTCATCGTACCGGTGGTTTTCATCCATGCGGGTGGACTCCAGGGCAGCGCGTGTACCTTGAGCGATGGGTTGATCGCCAGCGCCTGTTGCAGCAGCGGGATCAGGTAGGTCTGGTCGTGCGCGATGGAGAACTGCGCTAAGTTCGGATCGCTCTGGCCGGAGGGTGCGTCGTCATAGCTATAGTCTCCGCTGGCGGAGAAGTCGCTGGCGCCCATCGGCTGGCGCAGTATGCCAATGCCGATACCCGCGTTCGGATCGAATAAACTCTGCATTAGCGCATCGCGCTGCGGCTCCGTCAGATCGTTCCAAATGACCCAGCCCGCCGAATCGGTGAGCGAAGCGCCCACGCCGTCCATTTGCTGATACATCGTGCTGCCATCCACCGCGATGGTGAAGGCGGGCGAACCGGCCGGAGGACCTGGCGCGAAAGTAAGTCCCGGCGATCTTTGTGCCAGCAGCTTGGATTGATCCCCGTCGGTCTCGAAGACCTGCACGTTCTGCCCTGGCGCCGGCAACACCGCAGCCAGAACGGTGAACAAAACCGTAAGCCCCACCCGCATATCTGTTATTTTAGGCCCATGCTGGAAGATGGTGGTGAATGGTAGAAACAATCGAATGGACCCCGGCGGGCGTAGTGATGATCGACCAGACGCGCCTGCCCCTGCACGAGGAGTACGTCACTTGCCGGACCTATGAAGACGTGGCCGCGGCCATCCGCAGCATGGTGATTCGCGGCGCGCCAGCGATCGGCGTAGCGGCTGCCATGGGGGTGGCGCTGGGTGTAGCGCACGCAGACGGCAGCGATATGGACGCGCAGGTGGAGCACATTTGCGATACGCTGGCGCGCACCCGCCCGACGGCCGTCAACTTGTTCTGGGCGCTGGGCCGCATGCGAAAGCTCTATCACTCGCTACGCGGCCTGCCACTGCCCGAAATCCGCGAGCGGCTGGCGGCCGAAGCGAAGCTAATCCGGCTGGAGGATATCGCCATCAACCATGCCATCGGACGCCACGGCGCGGCACTGGTTCCCGATAACAAAACGGTGCTCACGCATTGCAACGCCGGAGCCCTGGCGACTGCGGGCTATGGCACCGCGCTGGGGGTGATCCGCGCGGCCGTGGAATCCGGCAAGAAGGTGGATGTCTTCGCCGACGAGACGCGCCCGTTCCTGCAAGGCGCGCGCCTGACCGTCTGGGAATTGCAGCAGGACCACATCCTCGCCACGCTGATCACGGACAACATGGCCGGCCATTTCCTGAAATCCGGACGCATCGGCTGCGTGGTGGTGGGCGCCGACCGCATCGCCGCCAATGGCGACGTGGCCAACAAGATTGGCACTTACTCGGTGGCGGTGCTGGCGAAGGAAAACGGCGTGCCATTCTTCGTCGCCGCGCCTATCTCAACTCTGGATCTGACGCTCGACTCGGGCGATAAGATCCCCATCGAGAGGCGGCCGGATGCAGAGGTGACGCACGTGTTCGGCACTGCGGTGGCTCCTGAGGGCACGCCGGTCGAGAACCCGGCGTTCGACGTGACGCCCAACCGGTATGTGACGGCTATTATTACCGAGCGGGGCGTGGCGCGCGCGCCGTATACGGAATCGCTGCGGAAGCTGGCTTCGGAACCGCCAGGGTGACCGGCGCGCGCGTGGGGCCGATGCGGATTTTAGATGGTATCGGAAGTGGTCTCCCGAAGGTCTTGGCCAAGTTCAAACACATATATGACTCATATGGGAGATTGTCGGAAAAGGGGGCATGCTTGGTCCTCCCCAGTGTTCGGGACACCTTCTTCTTCCCAACAGGAATAGCGCTCGGCTGGACGAACGTCATGAATCGGCCACACCGGCGACTTCCACGTAATCGACCGACGTGCGTGGTCCCGGAATCGGTTCGCCGACCTCACGCATGGCCTCGAATTGCGCGATCATGGCGTCCTGAAAGTTCCGTCGCGTCTCTTCCTCAGTGTCGCCGACGGCCACACATCCGGAAACATCCGGCGAGTAGGCAGAATAGCCCGTCCCTGTCGGTTCAATGACTACCGGATAGCGTCTCGCGCTCATTTCAGCCATGCCTTCTTGAGTCTAGCATTCAAGGTGCCTGGCGCGAATTCCTTGCCATCATTGCCCGGCACGGTGATCACGGAAATTTGGTTCGGGTGCCTGAAGCGCCGGTGGCTGCCCCTTGATCGCGTCTCCACCCATCCGTGCTTCTCGAGCAAACGAATTACCTCGCGTACTTTCAATGGCATAACGCTTCAAGGCCACTGTCGAGAGTTGTCCGGTTGGTGGGAACCCGAGCCACGAATGCCTCTAACCGTTCTTTAGCAAACCGCTCCCTTACGGTCTCGGCTCGGCAACGCACAAGCCGCGGGAAATGAAGCTTAGCACATCGCTGCCATCAGGGCCCCGCGCGCCGTGGAATGCAAGGGGTCGCCCGATACCCGGACTTCCGACAACTTCAACGGAAATTCCTCGGTTTCGAGGATCCTCACGAAGTGCTCCAGAAAGCCTTTGGGCATCGCGGTGCCGCCGCTGAGCACCAGTGGTACCGATTGTTCCAGCTTCGGCAGTTTCTGCGCGGATGCGATATGCGCGCGCAGGGACGCGATCAGGTCGGCAATCACCTCCTGGTAATAGACCGTCAGCGCATTATGTGCGCGGTCCGCGGTGAAGCCGTTCAATTGGAATCCCCTTTCCTTGGAAATGCGCAGCCGGTTGGCGCGGTCCCCGGTCACTTCGGCGGCGTTGGTATCGATGAAGTCGCCGGCCTTGGGCACGCTGAAGCTCATCACCGGCACCGACAGCACGGCCAGGCAGATGTTGCACAATCCGCTGCCGCACGAAACGCCGACGCCGCTGAAATTCGAGGCGGCCAGCTCGCCATACACCACCGCCAGCCCTTCCTCGATGGGCGTGGCCCGGTAGCCCAGTTCCGCAAGGATCTGCCGGATGGATGCTTCGTGGTATCGAATCGCTCCGTTCACGCTATCGCCGCGCGCGGGTACGCTGAAGAAGACCTTCTGACCCTCGACCGCCGCCCGGCCAACCAGCTTCGTAATGATCCGTCGCACCACCGCGAGGCTGTACGGCTCTTCGGGATTGAGCACTCCATGGGCCATGGGCCGCCGCGTATCGACGTGAAAAACTTCGGCGAACTTTTCCGCGTCGTTGCCCGCCACCACGATATCCGCTCCTTGTACCTCGTGGAAAACACTCTCCCGTTGCAGGAGGCTCTCCGCAAGTTTGGAGTAAGGCAACGTCAGGAACGCGTTAAGCTCGGAGTTGTACTCATGTTTCTTGTCTTTCGCGCGCGCCACTACCACGCGGCTGGTGCCGACATCCAGCCCCAACGGCTGCGTGTAATCCTGTTCCAGGTTGTTCATAGCTCTCTCCCGTTTCTTGCTTAGTCGAAGGGCTGGGCTTGTTCCCGGTGCATGGCTTCCGCGGTGCGTTGCAATCGGTGTAGCTCGTGATCCCCTAAGGGCCGCGGCTTGCGTTCCGCCCACCACAACCATGCAAGCAGCGCCACTCCGCAAATCCCAACCAACCACGCCACGGTTTCCTCTCAGCGCGCCGCCGCGCTGGACGCGCGTTCCAGGACCACCGTCAGTCCGGCCGATGCTGGCGCGCCCGCTTCCGGGACGCAGCAGTCCGCCGCGTCTGCAATGCGCTGGGCCTCCTGCTGCTTGCGCTTCTGCCACACCCGGAAGCTGTCCTGCGCGTGAGCCACTTCATCCAAATTGCTTTGCATCCGCGCCATGTACTGGCCGGTCATGCGGTCCATCTCGGCCTGAATCGCGCGGTTCTGTTCCTGAATGGCCGCCTCGAAGCTCTGCAGGTCCCGCTGGCGCGCTTCTTCATAGTCGTTGAGGACCCGCTGCCGCACGATGGCATCCTGCAGGATGTCCTCCATCTTCGCGCCGCCCGCGTCCAGAGCCATCATCAAGGCGGCGCGTTTGGTCTCCGCCGGCATGCCGCAAAGGTGCGCGCTATTCAGCATTTCGGCCACTTTCAGTACGCCGTACGAAAGCCGCGGCGGCTTCACCGCGCCGCCCTGATAGATCTGCTCGAAGTCCGTGAGCATCGCAGGAGCGTGCTCACCGTTGGTTGCGCCGAGCCCAGCCAGCCGTGCGTCCGTATTGTCCGGCCCGATTACCGCCGGCACGCGGCCGTTGGACCCGTTTTCGTGTCCACCAGCGGACAACCCTTCATGGTTTCCATTTGATAACTGCAGCATTCGTTTCCACATGCGCGCCTCCTTAGCGTACGCCGCCCGAGCCGCCAGTTGGCCGATTCAGGGACGTACGTCGTAGTTTCTGTTTTTCCCGGTTCTCCTAAGAAGTAATGTTTGGGAGAATTTCTCTCACCTCTTTTTTGGGGATTAACGGCTGGAGCGTAAATTTGTAAGATTTTTCGCCGTGTTACACGACATTATTTAGAACGGACACGCGAAAATGCCACGGTTAGGACTATTGCTCGGACGGCGAATGGCGCGCGAGGCGCACGTGGACCGCGCCGCGGGCTACATCGGGGACCCGCTGATGCGTTTGAGATTTCTGAGAGCCGTGGCGCCCCGGAACCGGCTTTTGCGGCGGTTGTTCCAGGACCGTCTCCGCTATTGGATTCTGTGGGCCGGTCTCCTCCTGGTGGTGCTGCCGATCCCCTTTCTGATGAAGCTTGTGGCAGGCAAACCGGAACCGCCGCATACCGCGCCGCAGCCTCCCCGCGAGGCGCCGGCCGGGGAGGCTCAACAAACCGTTCCGGTCTGGCAAGTTGAACAAACCTCCGATTCGGAAGTCTACAGCAACGGTCTGCGCATCGATACGCGCTTCGCGGTTCCCAATCGTCCCCGGCTCTTCATCGCGTTTCAGCGGGATAGCAGTTCCGCCGCCAGCAGCGTCTGGCGCTCCCAACCAGCCGGGATTCTCTACCACACCACCGAGAGTTTGCAGGCGCCTTTTGAAGCGCAGGATACCCCGAAGCTTAAGCGATTGGGAGAATACGTTTTGGAGTATGTGCGCCGGAAGCGCGCCTACCACTACCTGATCGACCGTTTCGGCCGCGTGTACCGGGTGGTGGCCGAATCGGATGTCGCCAACCACGCGGGTTATTCCGTCTGGGCCGACGACGAATGGTTCTACGTAAATCTGAACGAGAGCTTCCTGGGTGTTTCGTTTGAGGCTCAATCGCATCCCGGCAAGATGGAGGGTGCCGTAAACCTGGCCCAAGTTCGCGCGGGCGCTATGCTTACGGAAATGCTTCGGGGCCGTTACCCGATCCGGGCGGGAAACTGCGTCACGCACGCCCAAGTCTCCGTGAACCCCTCGAACATGCTGGTGGGCTATCACACGGATTGGGCGGCGGGCTTCCCGTTTGAGCAGTTGGGCCTGCCGGACAATTACCAACAGCCGTTGCCTTCGCTTTGGGCGTTCGGCTTCGAATACGAGCCGGCATGGCTGGCTTCGAGTGGGGTTCGGATGTCAGTCGGGGTCGAACTGGCGGAACAGGATATCGCGCGCAGGGCTGCGGCGTCGGGCATGCGACCGGCGGCTTACCGGAAAGCGCTACGCGAACGCTATCGGGCCTGGCTGGCCGAGAGCCGCACCAGTCCGCCAATCGCTCAACGCTCCGGCTCCGCTGGCCGGTAGCCATTTTCACGAAGCACGCGCCGCGCCGTTTCCGCCGCATCCGGCAGCACATAGAAGAACGCGCCGGTCCGCACACGCTGAAAAATGAATCCGCCGCGGTACTCGTCGGCTTCCACCCCGTAATCTACGCCCGCGGTACTAAAGGTCGCTTCCAACCGCAACGCCTCGTTCAACCGTTTGGCAATATACACCAGCACCGGATCCTTGCCTTCAAAAAACGACGCTTCTTGGCGCATGTTTCCTTGAGACAAGCGGCCGCCACCGCCATCCTTACTATATTAGGAGAAATTTCGCATGGAAGGACTAATGGCGGACCCGGTTTCGGGTTCGCTGAGCGGTGAAGAGACACTGCATTGGCTGGCGCTGACCCTGGTCCCCGGCTTGGGCACGCGGATGGCGGGTAAGCTGCTGGACCGATTCCGCACGCCGCAGGCCCTGTTCCGCGCATCGCGCAGCGAACTGGTGGCGGCGGGGCTTGGCGGCGCGGTGGCCCAGAGCGTCTCCAGCGGTTGCTCCTTCGAGGACGCGCTCGACCAGCAGCGCAAAATGGCCGAGCACGGCGCAGTCGCCATCGTGCGCAACGACCCACGCTATCCGGCCCTGTTGCGCGAGATCTTCGACCCGCCCGTGCTGCTGTTTGCGCGCGGTCGCCTGGAACTGTTGCAGCCTTTCCACTTCGCCGTGGTTGGCACGCGGCGGCCCACAACGTACGGGCTGGCGGCCGCTGAGAGGTTGTCCGGAGACCTGGCGCGCGCCGGACTGACCATCGTCAGCGGCATGGCGCGCGGCATCGACACCACCGCGCACAAAGGCGCACTTGCCGCCGGCGGCGATACCGTAGCGGTCTTAGGCTGCGGCGTGGACGTGATCTACCCATCGGAAAACCGCAAGCTGGCCAACGACCTATGCATCAAGGGATTGATACTCTCGGAGTTCGCCATGGGATCCACCGCATTTCCCCAGAATTTCCCCATCCGCAACCGGATCATCAGCGGGATGAGCGTCGGCGTGCTGGTGGTGGAAGGGGCCCAATACAGCGGCTCGGCCATCACGGCGAAGCTGGCGCTAGACCAGGGGCGGGAAGTGTTCGCCATTCCGGGCAATATCACGTCGCAAGCGAGCTGGGGTCCTAACCTATTGATAAAACAGGGCGCCAAGCTTGTGCAGGACTGGAACGATGTAATCGTGGAACTTCCCCCGGAGGTCCGCCGTCAGCTAATCGAGCGTGGTCGGACCCGCTTGCTCGGGAGCGCTGGTGCATCCCAGGACGGCGGTCGGGCATCCCACTTAGAGGGCGAGGTAGCAGGATCTCTACCTGAAGTTGGCCGCAAGCTGCTTGCCGTCCTGCAGGTGGATACCGCCATACATTTGGACGATCTGCTTCAGATTGTGGAAGATACGTCGGCCTCCGAGATGATCGCAGCCCTTTTCGAGCTGGAAATGCTGGGCCTCGTCAAACAGCTTCCTGGAAAGAATTTCGTGAAAGTGTGGTAGCCTCTGGGATATCCGGGAAACGTGTGAAGTGTGGAATATTTGTTGAAGTCGTCTTATGCCGAAATCTCTCGTAATCGTGGAATCGCCCGTCAAAGCGAAAACCATTAACAAGTATCTGGGTAAGCAATACGTCGTTAAAGCGTCGTTCGGCCATATTAAGGACCTCCCCAAGAAAGACCTGGCCGTGGATGTCGAGCACGGCTTCGAACCTCGCTACGAAATCATCGAAGGCAAGCGCAAGCTGCTGGGCGAATTAAAGCAAGCCGCCAAGGGCGTCGAATCCATCTACCTGGCGGCCGACCCCGACCGCGAAGGGGAAGCCATCTGCTCCCACCTGCAAGAGGAGTTGCAAGGCAAGAAGAACGGCGGACCGCAGATATACCGGGTGATGTTCAACGAGATCACCAAGAACGCCATTCAGAAGGCGTTTTTGAACCCCGGCATGGTCGACGAGAAGTTGGTGGATGCGCAGCAGGCACGCCGCGTACTTGACCGGCTGGTGGGATATAAGATCTCCCCGCTGTTATGGGATAAGGTCCGGCGGGGCCTCTCCGCGGGCCGCGTGCAGACCGTGGCGTTGCGCGTGATCGTAGAACGCGAAAGCGAGATCGCGGCATTCATCAAGGACGAGTATTGGACTATCGACGCCGCACTCGCCGCGCGCAAACCCCCTCTGTTGAACGCGCACCTGATCAAGAAGGACGACCAAACGCCGGAGTTGGGCGGCCAGGCGGCCACCGATTACGTGGTCGCACAACTCGACGGCGCCGACTATATCGTTAAGTCCGTGGGCACGCGCGAGAAGCGCCGCAATCCAGTGGCGCCCTTCATTACCTCTACGCTGCAGCAGGAATCTTCGCGCAAGCTGCGTTTCAGCGTGAAACGCACCATGATACTGGCGCAAAGGCTCTACGAAGGCATCGAACTGGGCAAGGAGGGATCGGTCGGCCTGATCACCTACATGCGCACGGATTCCACGCGCATATCCGAAGACGCTTTGCAGGAAGCGCGCACCTATATCGCGGTCAAGTACGGGCCGGAGTTTCTGCCGGAATCCGCTAATATTTACAAGTCCAAGAAGGACGCGCAGGATGCGCACGAAGCCGTCCGCCCCACGTCCATGGAGCACAGCCCCGACGACGTGGCCAAATTTCTGGCCGAGGATGAGCTGAAGCTCTACCGCCTGATCTGGAACCGCTTCGTGGCCTGCCAGATGACGCCCGCGGTGTTCGACCAGACCACCATCGACATCTCGGCGCGCGGCAAGGATGCGAGCGAGTATCTGTTCCGCGCCACGGGATCGGTGCTGAAGTTCGGCGGCTTTCTCAAGGTCTACGAAGAAGGCAAGGACCAATCCGACGAGGAAGACGAGGAGATGAAGCACAGACTGCCCGCCGTGGCCGAGGGCGAACATCTCAAGTTCCGAGGCCTGGTTCCCGAGCAGCACTTCACGGAACCGCCGCCGCGTTACAACGAGGCCACGCTGGTGAAGAAGCTGGAAGCGGACGGCGTCGGCCGTCCTTCGACCTACGCGTCAATCATCTCCACGATTCAGGAGCGCGAGTATGTGAAGAAGGACGGCGGCAGGTTTTTCCCCACCGAGCTGGGCAGGGTAGTCACAGGCCTGCTGCTGGAGAACTTCGACGATATCTTCGATGTGAAGTACACCGCGCGCATGGAGGAGGAACTGGACGAGATCGAAGCGGGGAAGATCGCCTGGCGCGTGGCCATCGGCGAGTTCTACGAAAAATTCGATAAAGACCTGAAGCACGCCGAAGAGCACATGACCGACATCAAGCGGATGGAGAAGCCCACCGACTTGATTTGCGAAAAGTGCGGCAAGCCCCTGGTGATCAAATGGGGGAAACACGGCAGTTTTCTGGCCTGCAGCGGTTATCCCGACTTCCCCTCCAGGAGCGCGGAAAGCGACTTGGAAAAACTGCAGAAAGAGATTGCGCTGCGGCAGCTAAGAACCCGCAACGAGATTGAGCAGCGCCTGAAAAGGGTTCGGGCTCGTTACCCGCAAGCGGCGATCAATTGGGGCAATCAAGGCAGATTCGTTTTC
>DATNMW010000213.1:0-9910 GCA_035602155.1 Bryobacteraceae bacterium
GCGGTAAAAGCCGATCATCTCGTTATCGAAATTCGTAATCGCCAGGCCGGAGATGCCCGAATTGTCGTAGTCGGCGGCATCCACGCCCATGCCCGCGCGGGCCTTGCCGTCTTCGCTGAAGGCCACACCGGCTTTCACGGCGATGTCTTGAAACGTGCCGTCGCGCTGGTTGCGATAAAGCTTATTGGGCTGCGTGTCGTTGGCCACCATCAGGTCGATCCAGCCATCCTGGTCGTAGTCCAGCATGGCCACCCCCAGCGATTTCGAGCTGCTGTCGAAGATCGTGCTCTTTGCCGTGACGTCCTCGAACGTTCCATTGCCGCGATTGCGGAACAGCCAGCAAGTGGCGCCGCGATAGGCTTCCGGGGTGCAGTACGATTTGTGCTTGCCATCCATGCTGCAGAACACGTCCTGCGCGGGCGACCATTTCACGTAGTTGCAGACGAACAGATCCAGCAACCCGTCGCGGTCGTAATCGAACCACAGCGCCGAACTGCTGAAACCCAGGCGCCCGCCCAGGCCGCTACGCTCGGTGATATCCACGAACCGCCCTTTGCCGGTGTTCTGAAACAGCCGGCTTTGACCCACGCAGGTGACGTAGATATCCGGAAAACCGTCGTTGTTGAAGTCTCCCACCGCCACGCCCATGCCATACATCTCCACATCCAAACCCGCGGCGCGCGTCACATCCGTGAATGTCCCATTGCGGTTATTGCGGTACAGTCGCATGGTGGTGCGCTGTTTCACGTGACCGGGCCAGTCCATGCCGTTAATCAGCAGGAGGTCCTGCCATCCGTCGCTATCGTAGTCCAGAAAGGCGCAGCCCGGACCTAACGTTTCGGGAAGATACTTCTCTCCGAACGCCCCGCTGTTGTGCCGGAATTGAATGCCGGCGGAGGAAGTTACGTCGGTGAAGCGGAAGCCGATGTCCGCTCCCTCACGGTCGCGGCTCGGTAGGGCGCTGGGCGGCAGGGCGCTGGACGGTACGGCGCTGGACGGCAGGGCAAGCGCGCCAAACAAAAACTCGCGGCGGTTCACGGAAGTTGCACCAGCCCCTTTTTCATGGCCCACACTACCAGTTCGGTGGTGCGATGGATGCCCAGCGCGGACATCAGATTGGCTCGGTGCACGGAGACCGTGTTCACGCTCAGGTTGAGAATCCCCGCGATTTCCTTGTTCGAGTTCCCCTTGGCGATCAGCTCCAGAATCTGCTTTTCGCGCGGCGTGAGGCGTTCGTAATCCGGATCCGGCTCGCGGTGTGGGGCCAGCACACCGGGACCGATGACCGTCTTGCCGGCAGCCAGATCTTTGATCGCGCCGGCCAGGTCCACATCCAGAGCTTCCTTTAATACATAACCGCGCGCACCGGCATCCAAGGCGTTGCGCACGTAGTTCTCCTCGGAATACATGCTCAGAATGAGGACCGCGGTTTCGGGCGCATTCTTCATGATTTCGCGCGTAGCCTGTACGCCATCCAACCCGGGCATGGCCATGTCCATCACGATCACGCGCGGATGCAGTTCTTGCGCCAGTTTTATGGCTTCCTGGCCGTTGGTGCCTTCGCCTACCACGCGGATTTCGGGATCGTCTTCCAGCATGCGCCGGAAGCCCTTGCGCACCAGGCCGTGGTCGTCCACCAGCAATACCGTTATTTCATCGCTCATAGGTATCCGTTAACGGAACATCCAGCCGCACCAGCGTGCCGCCTTCGCCGGGACGAAGCACTTCGAAAGTGCCCTCCAGCAACTCGGCCCGTTCGCGCATGGCCGTCATGCCGATGCCCTTGCGCGCGCCGCCGTTGCGCGATTCGGGCATGCCCGCGCCGCGGTCTTCCACTTCCAGATTCAGCCGTCCGGGCGGAAACTCCAGCCGCACCACGGCCTGCGTCGATCCCGAATGGCGCGCCAGATTGTTCAGCGCTTCCTGCAGCACGCGGTACACATGAATGGCCACCCGGTGCGCGATCTCCGGGCCGTCTCCCTTTTTCTCGTATCGTACCTTAATTCCAGTCTGCTTCTCGAAGACCGGCAGATACCAGTCGATGGCCTTCTCCAGACCGCCGTCGTCCAGAATACTGGGGTGCATCAACTGCGACAGGTTGCGCGTTTTCTCAAGCGTGGCCTGGGCCACTTCGCGGACTTCGCGCAGGTCGGCGCAGAATGGCGAATCCGCGGGCAGGCGCTTTTCGGCGCGGCGCAACATGGCGCCGATGGCCGTGAGCACCTGGCCGAATTCATCGTGCAACTCGCGCGATAGCGAGTGCAGCGTTTCCTCCTGCACCGTGATGAGCTTGCGCGCCAGGTCGCTGCGGTGTTCGGACACGGTGGCCAGATGCTGGAACAGGCGGCGGTTGGAATAGATGAGGTAGATGGTCGTGCCGAAGATGGCCAGCAGCACGGCGGCCAGGAACAGATACACGTCGCGCGCGACGCCCAGGTAAATGCCCTGGATACGGGCAGCGGCCTGTTGCTCGGCTTCATTGTTCTGCACCAGCAGGCGGGCGACCGTGCCTGTCAGCCCTCCCTGCTGCGCTTCGAGAGAGGTGCGGATCGTTTCGCGCGCAGTGCGATCGCCGCCTGTGCCGCCTTGCGCGGCCAATTCAAACATGCGCTCGGCGGATGTCCGGAACTGGGCTAGCGACTCGGCCAAGTAGCGTTGGCGCTGGGCTTCGCGCGCACCCGGGGCGAGTTGCGCTTCCAGACGCAACGCGTCGTCCAGATCGTTGAGCCGGCTGTCGAACTGCTTTTTCCAGGCCGCCAGCGGGTAGGGTTCGTCGCCATACAGCATGTCGCGCATGGCGATGCCCAGTTGGTTCAGGTCGTTCTGGATGCGCAGCAGTTGCAGCGAGTCTTTGCGGTTGCGGTCCACCGTGCGCGTCTGCAGATCCTCCAGACCGCGGATCTGGTGCAGCGCGTAAAAGGAAAACACGCCCACCGCCGCCAGCGTGACGGCGAGACCAGCCAGCAGGCGGCCGGTAGGTGAATCGATGGACTTGGTCATGGCGCCAAGTCAAGCATAGCAAGCTGACCGCGACGCTTTTCTTGATTTCGGGATCGCCCCACCAAGAAGAAGGCCCGGCTAATAAACCGTCAAACCGATGTGGTTGTTCTTGTCGGGCAAGGGCTGTCCATTGTACGTACCATTGACAATCGTCTGATTGAACGAGGTGTACAAGTGGCTCTGTCCTGCCGTGCCGGTGCCGCGGGCGATGGCGCCCATGTGAAAATCGTCCATGTCCGTGTTCAAACCGCCAGGCGCGATATCCATGGGCGCCAGGACTGTCGTTATTTGTTGGGCCGGTCCCAACGCAGTGCTTCCGGCCGCCGCCTGATTCAGGAAGACGCGGACTCGATGGTGGAACTGGTTGCCCTCGGTGGTGTAATAGACCACGCTTACGGTTCCGGTGGACTTGTCCGCCGCGATCGAGGGGTAGAAGTGATGGCCGCTGGCTGTGTCCACGGAAAGCGGCGTCGACCACGTCTGGCCGTTATTAGTCGAGAAAGTCATGTTGACTTCCGCATTGAGACACAAGGTAGACTGGGGTGTAGGCGGCGGGGGCGGCGTATAGGGGCTCCTGCAATCGTCATAGACAAGGAACGAAGTGAAGCTGCCGTTGGTTTCCAGCCGGTTGGCATGCTTCGGGTAAGTGCTGAGCGAGAAGATGTCGATACCTTTGATGGGCGTGGTGAGCACACCCTCCGCGGGCGTGGGCAGCGGGTGCTGGACAGTTACTACCGTACTTGGCGTGCCGCATACCGGTGGATTGGGCGCGCCCGCCGGAGTGCACGTGACGAAGGCGATAGGCTCCGCCGTGGATGTCTCTTCGATCGCGGCCAGATATGAAATGGTAATTACGCCATCCTGCCGCACCTGGACGTATGGCAGGGCGCCCGAAGTGGATAACGTCACCATCGGGCTGCAACTCAGCGTGGCGTTGGTGCATGCCATAACCACCACCTCATAGGCAGCCACGCTCGTAATATAAGTATTCGCGGCAATGTAGAGATCGCCCGCTCCGGTGCCCGAGGCCCGCTCGTCCACCGCCAGGTTGAATTCCGAACTAAAGTACGGCTGCGTCACTGGATTGACGAGTACCGGCGGAGTCTGGGTCCAGCACGACGCGGCTTGCGCCTCCCGATGCGTCCCGGCGGGACAGTTTGCAGCATTCAGCAGATTGGCGGCGGAAACGCGGAACAGGCCAATTCCGGCGGTGGAACCGAAGCGCATGTCCGCCATGAAGAATGCGCGGCGGGCAGGGTCCGCTACCACTGCCGCGTCGCCGACTCCCAGCACCGCGCCGCCTTGATAAGCGATGCTGGGCAACCCGCCCTCGAACTGGACGCTGCAATCGGCCGTGGCGGCGCGATGCACATAGTATCCGCTCAGGCTGTTGTCCCACGTGGCGCTGGCGAAGGCGCCGCGCCAGTCGTTCGCCGATTGCACGATCAGGTCTTCGCCCTGGCCCACGGCGTTCAGGATGAAGTCCGCGGCGGCGTTCTGCTGAGGCACCGCGTTGGCGCGCGGCTCCAGGTTGAAGCGCGCTCCGGACGTACCCGTGCATGGCGTCACGGCCGGTGTGGCTTCGGACTCTGGCGGAGCGGACGTCCGTGGCTGCCGGCGAGCGCGGGCCGCCGCAAGAGCCTGCGCCGATGGCTCGCCAAATGCTTGATTCAAATATCGCGACAAAGGATGGCCGGATACTTCAAGAAGGCTGCGGCCTTCCTCGGAAGACAGAAATCGGGCGGTGGCCGAGCGGGAGTGGACCAACGCAGCCGGGATTGCGGCGCGGACCGGCGTGCGCCGCGGAGGTTGCGCACCGGGCGCGCTTGCCAATAGCCATCCCGATAGCGCGATAAGAGTGCCGATTTTAAGCGTCCGCATTATTTGTCTCTAATGGTCTCTAATACTGGAAGCTCGTCAGAATGTTGTTAGTCACGGGAAATGGCACGCCGTTGTAAGTACCCTCGGTGACACTCCCGCTGAAATGGATGTACACATGGCTTTGGCCGGCCTGCCCGGTTCCGCCAACGGCCACACCGAGATAGCCGCCAGGCAATTCCTCGTTGCCGTTGAAGCCGCCGAGCGGACCGTCGTAGAGCGCCGACGTAATCTGCTGCGGCGTGCCCGGCGTAGTCTCGCCCGAAGCGACCTGCGCCAGGAAGATCTGCACGCTGGTCTTCAACCCATCGTTCTCCGTCGAGTAATACGCGATATTCACCGTGCCAGTGGATACGTCCAAAGCCACATTGCCAAAGAACTGCTGGCCGGTGGCCGTGGAAACTTTCTGTAAGGGGGACCAGGAGCTGCCGCCATCCGTGGTACTGAGCATTACTACGTCCGTCTTGGGACACAGCGGAGAGAAAATCTCATCGCCCGTGATGCCGGCCGTATCGCAGCGGTCGTACACCAGAAAGGTAGTCACGGTTAGGCCGTCGCTTTCCAGGCGATCCACGTGCTTGGGATAGGTGGGGTCGACCGCCACCAGATCGACCGGGTTCACATACGGGGGAGACAACTGCACCTCGCCAGGAATGCCCGCAGGCTGGGTTTCCCGGAGGACCGCTATCGGCGCCGTGCAGGTGGGAGCGTGCGGAGATCCCCCCGGTTGGCAGTTCACAAACCGGATGTCGACGGCCGCGGTGGGAGTATTCGCCTCGCTCTCGACGTAGGAAACAGTAATGCCGCCATCGGGCCTGACCTGCACCCAGGGGTTGCTCGCGCGCGTATCCGAGCCGCTGACCTTGACCGCATTGCTGCAATTCGCCAGGGTATTCGCGCAAGAGGATAGAAAGATGGATCTGGCCGCGGTGTCGTCATTATCGTTCACGACTGCTGTGTATACGTCGCCCGCGCCAGTCCCGGTAGTCCGCTGGTCGACGGCGAGCGAAGGCGATAGCAACTCGGTGGTGGACGGAACGACGTTGGCCAATTGCGCCACCGAAACAAAGCAAAGCGCCGGACCTGCTTCGGTGCCGTTGGGGCATTGCGCGGTATTCAGAAGGGTGGCCGGAGTGGCTTTCATCACTCCTACGGCAAACTCCCCCGAATACCTCAGGTCGGCGACGAAGAACGCGCTGTGCGCCGGGTCGGCCGCCACGATCGGGTTGCCGAAGATGGCATAGACGTCGCCGGTATTCGACTGGATTACCGGTAGCTCCCCCTCCAGATCCGGGGCGCAGTTCGAGTTGCTCCGTTGTACGTAGAAGGCGTCGGCATCCTGTCCCGGCAAGAACCCGAGCGGGGGCAGAGAACGCGCATCCAGGGCGGTCCCAAACACCAGGTCGTTACCGGAGGCGCCGGCGCCGAGCAGCACAGCCACAGTCTCATTGAATTGGCCGACCGCATTCTTGGCAGCCTGCAGATTGAAGGTATTTCCGTTCGACCCACACGGCTGGGCCGCCTGCGCGTTGGCGCTCAGACTGAGTGCAAGCAGAATCGCGGCTGGAAAAGCCGTACAGTGACAGGCCATAAGCCACTTTAGACCAGAGCAGCGGGGCGAAAGGCGAAGATGTTGTAAAACCCCGGTAAAAGCGGTTACGATCTGGTCTTCGGGAGAGAACCATGAAGCGACGATGGCTTTTCGGACTGGTACTGCTATGTCCGCAGGCGCCGGCTCAAACGGTGGCTCAAACCAAGAATGCAGCCGAGCGGCTGGGATACCCCGCGGACGCCAAGCTGTTGATCGTCCATGCCGACGACCTAGCCGTTAGCCACTCCCAGGACCGCGCCAGCTTCGCCGCGCTCGACCGGCATGCGGCCAGTGCCGCAAGCATCATGGTGCCTTGCCCCTGGCTGACGGAAGTGGCCACCTATGCCAAGGCGCATCCGGATGCGGACCTGGGACTGCACTTGACGTTGACCAGCGAATGGCAGAGCTATCGCTGGGGGCCGGTGGCTTCCCGCGACCAAGTGCCGGGCCTGCTCGGTCCGGATGGGAATCTTTGGCCGGATGTTCCATTTGTAACGAAGCACGCCAGCGCGGCCGAAGTCGAGAAGGAAATTCGCGCCCAGATCGAGCGGGCCATGCAAGTTGGCATCCACCCGACCCATCTGGATAGCCACATGGGCACGCTGTTCAATCCGGCCTACTTTGCCTTGTATGTAAAGGTCGCGCGCGAGTATGGCTTGCCTTTCCTGGCAGCGCGCGCGCCCGGCGCGCCTGCGTCTATGCTGGCGTTGTTGAAGGACACAGATATTCTTCCGGACGCGATCGCGATCGCGGGACCGAACGTCAAGCCCGAGAACTGGGCATCGTATTACGTGGGGGTGGTCCGCGCGCTCAAACCGGGGCTGTCGGAGCTGATCGTTCACCTGGCCTACGACGATGCCGAGATGCAGGCGATCACGGAAGAGCACCCGGATTATGGCAGCGCGTGGCGCCAGCGCGATTTCAATGCGATCACCGGTCCCGAGTTTCGGAAGGCGCTCACAGACAATCATGTGACGCCGATCGGCTGGAAACAGATCAAGGAACGAGAGCAGGTTCGTAAGTAGCGCACCTACTCATAGCGCAATGCGGCCATGGGGTCCACTCGCGAAGCGCGGCGCGCCGGCAGGTAGCCCGCGAGCGAGGCGACCGCCGCCAGAGCCAGACAGGCGAGCGCCAGCGTCAGCGGATCCGCCGGACTTAGTCCGAAGAGCTGGCTGCGGACGAATTTCCCGCCTGCGATAGCGGCCGGAACGCCGATGGCCACACCGGCTGCGATCATCAGTATGGCGTCGCGCAGGACCAGCCGGACGACGCCGATTCCGGACGCGCCTAGCTTCCAGGTCGGCTACGCTGAGGAAGACGCCGCGCCGGATAGCCTTGTCGTCCAGGTGGCCAACCATCTCTCGACGAGATTCAGCCAACTGGATCTGGTGGGAACGAAGTGAGAGACGAACCGGGGATGACGTTTCAGCCACGCCTTGACCTTGGCGTGTTTGTGCGTCCCATAGTTGTCCATGATCACATCGGTCTTCTTTTCCAGAAACTACGGATCGCGCGAGAGCTTGAAAGTCTCTGTGCGATGCGGCTGCAGATTGTGGGCGCGCCAGATATTGTTGACCGTGGACTTGCTGACGCCCCGGCTCTGCGCCATGGTCCGGCAACTCCAGTGGGTCGTCCCCGCCGGCTTGGTTTGCAAGATCGCATCCACGATAGCGGCGCTCCTGTCGATTTGATACGTGGGCTTTTGTCCCCGTCCTGGAGCAATGTCCCACAGACCATCCAGTCCCTCCGTTACCAAGGCGTTTTCGCCACGGAATTCCGACCCGTCAGCCGCCACGCACACACGAACCCCGGTCGGCGCCAAGACCGCGCCGCCCGACCCAAGAGCCTCCGGCATCACCCACACCAGCCGGCCGAGCCGCGACCACCGGTTATGCGGCGGCCAGAACGGTCGTAGGAAGAGGGCTGGAAGGATAGGGGCCGCGTCCGCCGCAAACACCAGCGCCTACATTCAAACGCCCCAATCGAGAGTGCCCGGCCCAAACTCATCCGCGCGGCGCCATCATGCGCGGGCACTTCCGCTTGGGTCCTGGCGTTTACCGGCACTCAGTACCCGCTTGTGATATCTTGGACCCGAATCCCCATGCGCGAGTCCATTGCCGATCTTGGATACGCCGTCCGCGCATTGCGCAACAATCCTGGCTTCGCCACGGTCGCCATTTTGCTGTTGGCTTTGGGGATCGGCGCCAATGCGCTGGTATTCACCCTGGTGGACAGAATCCTGCTGCGCCCGTTGCCCTTCCACGATCCGGCGCGCCTGGCGGCCATCTGGGAGACCACGCCCAACTGGGACCCCAAGGTGTTCGCGTGCTATCGCGATGTGGAGGTCTTCGACCGCCAAAGCCGTTGGTTCGATGGAATCGCCGGATGGCAGTGGGTGGAGTATACGCTCACCGGACGCGGAGACCCGCGCCGCACGCTGGGCGAGGCCGTCACGCCGCGCTTTTTTGAAACGCTGGGGGTGCCCGCCGCGCAGGGCCGCACGTTTGGTCCAGCCGACGTGAATCGGGGGCCGGCGGTGGTGCTGAGCGATGCCGGATGGAAGTCCCTTTTCGGCGGCGCGCCGGACGCCATCGGGCAAGCACTGACGCTCGATGGAAGGGCCTACACGGTCCTGGGCATTATGGCGCGCGGGTTCGAATTTTATCCGCGGCAAGCTCTTTTTTGGGTGCTGCTCACGCCCGCCGATGTGGCGCGCCAAGGCAGCGCCAAATTCCACGGGATGGGCGCGGTCGGACGGCTGCGCCCAGGCGCGACGATGGTCGCGGCGGAAGCGGAAATCGCGGCCTTGCGCGCCGCGCTGGAGCGGAGCGACCCGGACGAGATCCCGCAAGCGGGCGCTACCGTGCGCAGCCTGCAGGCGGAATTCACGTGGCTGGCGGGCCGGGGACTGCGCTCCGGATTGCTGCTGCTATTCGCGGCCGTCGCCTTCGTGCTGCTGATCGCTTGCGCCAACGTGGCAAGTCTGCTCGCCGGCCGCGCCCTGGAGCGCCGCCGCGAAATCGCCATACGCACGGCGCTGGGCGCGGGGCGGGGGCGCCTGATCCGCCAGATCCTGACGGAGAACCTGCTGCTCTGCGTGCTGGGAGCGGCGGCGGGCGTACTGCTGGCATATGTCGGGCTGCGCTACTTTCTGGCCGTGCGGCCGGTGGAGCTGCCTATCGGCGCGACCCCGGAAAATGTTTCGCTGGATTGGCGCGTGCTGGCCTTCGCCGCGGCACTGGCCGCGCTGACCGCGATCCTGTCGGGACTGCTGCCGGCCTTCCAGGCATCCCGTCCCCGGCTGCACGATTTACTGAAGCAGGGCGGGCGGGGCGGGTCGGCCGGACGGGCCGAGCAGCGTTCCCGCAGCCTGTTGGTGGTGCTCGAAGTCGCCTTGTCGTTGGCCTTGCTCACCGGGGCCGCTCTGCTGATCGAAAG
>DATNMW010000214.1:0-12895 GCA_035602155.1 Bryobacteraceae bacterium
CGGTTGTGCGGTCCAGACCATCCAATCCGCACCGTAAGCCTTACCAGTGGGCAGGCCTTCCCAGCCTGCCCACTCCACGTGGCATAATGTCGGTATGACCTTAGACGAGCGATTGGAGCGTCTGACGGAACGCCACGAAGCCCTAGCCCAGACAGTCGAGCTAATCGCCGCTGATATCCGGCAATTGACTGCGGAGAACCGGCAGATGGCAGCGGAAAACAAGGAACGCGACAGGCGCCTTGGCCAAATCATGGAAGGAATTGCCCGATTGGTGCACGTAGCCGAAATTCACGAACATCGCATCACCCGCCTGGAAGGCAGTGAATAGGTGGGGCAGGCGTCCACGCCTGCGGCGGGTCTCCAGACCCACTTCCCAAGACTTCCAAAGTACTCCGTAAGTAAATTATTATAAAAAGCTTACATGAAATTGGCTTTGCTCGGCCAATTTCTTTAGCCATGCCCGCCGCTGCCCAATCCCGCACAAAAGTGCACAAACCCCCCGCCCGGGTCGCCGCGTCACCGCGTCCCCGTGTCTCCGCGTCGCTCTTCATCTTCCCCGCCATCTTCGCCGCCGCACTGATCGCCTACGGGCCAGCCCTCCAAGGCGGCCTCGTCTGGGACGATAATGCCCACGTCACCACCGCCGCCCTGCGCTCCTTCCGCGGCCTCTGGCGCATCTGGTTCTCGCTCGGCGCAACCCAGCAATACTACCCGCTCCTGCACAGCGCCTTTTGGCTCGAACACCACCTCTGGGGCGACGCCGTCCTGGGCTACCATCTGGTCAACCTCGCCCAACATGCCACCGCCGCGTGCTTGGTCGTCCTCATCGTGCGCCGCCTCGCGCTACCCGGTGCATGGCTGGCAGGCCTCGTCTTCGCCCTCCATCCGGTATGCGTCGAATCCGTCGCCTGGATCTCCGAACAGAAGAGCACCCTCTCCGCGGTCTTCTATTTGTCCTCTGCTCTCATATACTTGGGCTTTGACCGCACCCGCCGCCGCTCGACGTACCTCTGGGCAACCGCGCTCTTCCTCTGCGCGCTGCTCACTAAGACGGTCACCGCCACGCTCCCCGCCGCCCTGCTGGTGGTCTTCTGGTGGAAGCGCGGACGCCTCGATCTTCGCCGCGACGTGCGTCCGCTGCTGCCCTGGTTCGCCATCGCAGTATTGGCGGGACTGTTCACCGCCTGGGTGGAGCGCACCAGCATCGGCGCACAAGGCCCGGATTTCGCCATCGCCCCGCTGCAGCGCCTTCTGATCGCCGGCCGCGTTCCCTGGTTCTACGCCGCCAAACTGTTCTGGCCGGTGAACCTGATGTTTACCTATCCGCGCTGGAATATCGATCCAGCCGTCTGGTGGCAGTGGCTGTTCCTGATCGGCCTTCTCGCCGCTTTCGTACTCGCCGCCAAACGCCGAGCCGCGCTCGCCGCCCTGCTCTTCTTCGTAGGGACGCTCTTCCCGGTGCTGGGCTTCCTGAACGTCTATCCGTTCCGCTTCTCCTGGGTGGCCGACCACTTCCAATACCTGGCCTGCTTAGGCATCATCGTTCCCGTTGTGGGGCAGGCTGGTCGCCTGCCGCGGGTTGTCAACCCGCTCTTGTTGTTCATCCTAGCCATCCTAACCTTCCGCCAAGCCGCCACATACGCCGACGCCGAAACGCTATACCGCGCCACCCTCACCCGCAATCCCGCAAGCTGGATGGCGCACAACAACCTGGGCGTGGCGCTAGCCAAGGACGGCCGCACACCGGATGCCATCGCCGAATACCAAACCGCCCTCCGCCTCAAGCCGGATTACGCCGAGCCGCATAACAACTTGGCCACCATCCTTTCGCGCGAGCCCGGCCGCATGCCGGAAGCCATCGCCGAAGCGCGCGAAGCTCTGCGGCTTAAGCCCCGCTACCCAGAGGCGCTGGTGAACCTCGGCAGCTTCCTGGCCCCCATGCCGGGCCGCCTGCCCGAAGCCATCGCCGCCTACCACGCCGCCCTGCGCATCAAGCCGGACCACGCTGAAGCGCACAATGATCTCGGCCTCGCTCTGCTCGAAATGCCTGGTCGCCTGCCAGACGCGGTTGCGGAGCTCGAAGCCGCCGTCCAACTGGAACCGGACAACGCACAAATGCACGATAATCTGGCCGGCGCGCTGGCGCGGATGCCCGGGCGTCTGCCGGAAGCAATTGCCCAGGTTCAGGCCGCCATCGAAATCGCGCCGGGCGATCCGCAAGCGCACGACTTCCTGGGAAGAGCCTTGTCCCAAATGCCGGGACGCCTGCCGGATGCCATCTCCGAGTTCGAGACGGCGTTGCGCCTCGCGCCCGGATACGCGCAGGCGCACAACGACCTGGGTGTGGTCCTGCTCTACGTTCCCGGACGCCGCGCCGAAGCCGTCGCCGAATTTCGCGCCGCGCTGGCCATCGACCCCCACGATCCGCGGGCCCAAAGCAATCTGCAAAGGGCACTGTCTCAACCATGAAGGCCGCCATCGCCACGTCGCCGCGCCGTATCGCAGTATCGGCCCCCGTCCGCCCGCCGTCCTCTTGGCCAATCTACGCCGCCATCTTCCCCGCAGTGCTGCTGGCCTACTGGCCGGCCCTCCGCGGCGGCCTTGTTTGGGACGATCCCGCGCATATCACCGCCCCCGCGCTGCAATCCTGGCACGGACTCTGGCGCATCTGGTTCTCGCTCGGCGCAACCCAGCAATACTATCCGCTGCTGCATAGCGCCTTTTGGATCGAACACCGCCTTTGGGGCGACGCCGTGCTGGGATATCATCTCGCCAACCTCGCCCAACATGCGCTGGCCGCCTGTCTGGTGGTGGCTATTGCGCGGCGTCTGAAGCTGCCCGGCGCATGGCTGGCGGGCATGGTCTTCGCGCTGCACCCCGTCTGCGTGGAAGCCGTGGCCTGGATTTCCGAACAGAAGAGCACCCTCTCGGCGGTCTTCTATCTGGCTTCCGCGCTGGTCTATCTGAGCTTCGACCATACGCGCCGCCGCTCGACGTATCTGTGGGCGCTGGGCCTCTTTATCCTGGCGCTGCTGACGAAGACCGTGACCGCCACCCTCCCGCCAGCCTTGCTCGTCATATTCTGGTGGCAACGCGGGCGCCTGGATTGGCGCCGCGATGTCCGGCCGCTGGTTCCATGGATCGCGCTGGGCGCGGCCGCAGGCCTCTTCACCGCCTGGGTCGAGCGCACGCTGGTGGGCGCGCAAGGGACCGCTTACGCCCTCACGTTCGCCCAGCGCATCCTGCTCGCCGGGCGCGTCATCTGGTTCTATGCCGCCAAGCTGGTCTGGCCCTCCAACCTGATCTTCAGCTACCCGCGCTGGAAGCTGGACCCCACGGCCCCCTGGCAATACCCATACCTGGTAGGAGTTTTAGCCATAGCCCTCGGCCTCTGCCTGCTGGCCCGCCGCCACCGCGGCCCGTTGGCAGCCTTTCTCCTTTTCGCGGGCACACTCTTCCCGGTGCTCGGATTCTTCAACATCTATCCATTCCTGTTCTCCTACGTGGCCGATCATTTCCAGTACCTGGCCAGCCTGGCCCTGATCGTGCCGCTCTCCTCCGCTTTAGTATGGTTGGTCACCCGTCTCGGCAGGCCCGCCGACATTGTCCTGCCCGCCGTCCTGCTGGCCATCCTGGCCACGCTAACCTGGCGTCAGACTGGCATCTATCGCAATGCCGAGACGCTCTACCGCGCCACGCTGCTGCGCAATCCCGGGAGCTGGCTGGCCCACAATAACCTGGGCGTCGCTCTGCTGGAGAGGCCCGGCCACCTGGCGGAAGCCAAGACCGAGTATCAGGCGGCGCTGGCGCTGAATCCCGACGACGCCGAAGCCCACAATAATCTCGGCAATGCCCTAGCTCGGATGCCCGGCCGCCTCCCCGAAGCCATGCGCGAATTCGAAGTCGCCATCCGCCTGGAACCGCGACTGGCGCAGGCCCATCAGAACCTCGGCAACGCTCTGGCGCGCAATCCCCAGCGCATCGCGGACAGCATTGCTCAATTTGACATAGCGTTGCAATTGAAACCTGACGATCCGCAGATTCGCAACGATCTGGGCGTTACCATGCTGGCATCGTCCGGCCATATCTCCGATGCCATTACGCAATTCCAGGACGCGGTCCAATTGAGTCCGGGCGACCCGCAATTCCGCATCAACTTGGGCAATGCTTTGTCCCAAATCCCGGCCCGCCGGCCCGAGGCCGTCGCCCAATTCCAGGCCATTCTGCGAAGCCAACCCAACAATTCGCAGGCGCACAATGGTTTGGCCATCACGCTGGCTCAAATGCCGGGCCGCCTGCCGGAAGCGATCGCCGAGTTCCAAGCCGCGCTGCGCATCGACCCCAATTTCGCCGAAGCCCACAATAATCTTGAGCGCGCTCAGGCGCGCGCCAATCTCGAAGCCGCCTGCGCCCAGAATTCACAATACTGCAAACAGCCATGACCCTAAAAAACCCCATTACCCGTAAGCTATCCATTGCCGCCATCGCACTGGCAGCCCTTGTGGCCCTGCGCGTGGCTTTCATTGGCCCCGTCTTCGGCGATTTCCAGCGCGTGCTGATCACGGAGGCCATCGACGAGTCGAAACTTACGACTCTTTCCGGCAACACTCGCCCGGAGGCCAGAAGAATTGAAAACGATCGCGGCGTGGTCCCCGATTCTACGCCCGTCGAGCACATGTTCCTGCAGTTGCGCCGTCCGCCCACGCTGGAGGGCGAATTCGCCCATCTCATCAATGAAATGCATGACAAAACGTCGCCCAATTTCCGGCACTGGCTCACGCCCCAGGAGATCGGCGACCGGTTCGGCCTGGCGCAGCAGGATCTGGACACCATCAAGAGCTGGCTCCAGTCTAAGGGCTTCACGGTCCACTATATCTATCCGACCCGCATGGTGATCGACTTTTCCGGTACCGCGGGCATCATCCGGGAGGCGTTCCATACCGAGATCCACAGCCTGGAGGTCAATGGCAAGCGGCACTGGGCCAACATGAGCGACCCGCGGATTCCGGAAGCGCTCGCGCCCGCCATCGTGGGAGTCGTTTCCATGTCCGACTTCCGGCCGCACCATAACGTCAAGATGGCCATTCCTGCGTACACATCCGGCTCCCTGTACGCTCTCCTCCCCGCCGACTTCCAGGTCATTTACAACGTCGATCCGCTGCTGCGGCAGGGCATCAACGGCATCGGCCAGACGGTCGTCGTGATCGAAGATTCAAATGTGTCCTCCACGACTGACATCAATAAATACCGCAGCACCTTCCTGAGTAAATGGGCCACGCCAACCTTAGTGCAGTCTCACCCCACCGAGAGCGGCAACACCTGCACCAACCCGGGTGTCAACAGTGACGACATCGAGGTCGATCTGGACGCGGAGATCGTCTCCGCCATGGCGCCCATGGCTACCGTGAACGTCGCCTCCTGCACGGACGGTGCAACGGTTGCAACCTTCGGCGGTTTGATCGCCCTCGAAAACCTGGTCAGCGCGGGTAGCCCGCCTTCCATCGTGAGCATGAGCTATGGCCAGTGCGAGGCCGAAAACGGCGTGGCCGGCAACGCGGCATTCTACAACGCGTTTCAGTCCGCCGCCGCCGCCGGCGTATCCGTTTTCGCTTCCTCGGGAGACGAAAGCGCCACAAGCTGCTCCGCCAACGCCACAAGCTCCACCACCGGCATTGGCGTCAGTGGCTGGACCTCGACTCCCTACAATGTCTCGGTGGGCGGCACCGACTTCGAAGATACCTACAACGCATCCAAAGGCTCGCCCCCGATTCCCGTCAGCACTTACTGGAGCTCTACGAATCTGCCCACCGACGGCTCCGCCAAGTCCTACATTCCGGAGATTCCCTGGAACGACTCTTGCGCCGGTTTCCTGTTCTACAACTTTGAAGGCAAGAGTACTGGCTACGGTTCTACCGGCTTCTGTAATTCCGGAGGCACCGGCGACCGCACCACCGGCTCCGGCAGCGGTGGTCCTAGCGGCTGCGCCACTGGATCGCCATCAACCTCCGATATCGTCAGCGGTACCTGTCAGGGATGGCCCAAGCCGTCCTGGCAGGCGGGTATCTTCGGCAACCCCGCCGACGGCGTACGCGACATCCCGGACGTCTCCCTGTTCGCCTCAAACGGCCTCTGGAACCACTACATCATCATTTGCGATTCGGACACCGGCAATGGCGGAGTCTCCTGCGCCGGCGCGCCCAGCACGTGGACCGGTTTGGGCGGCACATCCGCTTCCTCGCCCATGATGGCCGGCATCCAGGCGCTCGTGAATCAAAAGTGGGGAATTCGCGCAGGCAATCCCAACCCCACCCTTTATGCCATCGCGAACGCTGAATTCGGCGCCAGCGGCAATAGCGCCTGCTATTCCATCAACCAGCCGCCGCGCCGCGGCCTGGGCACGGCTTGCACGTTCTACGACATCACCCAAGGCGACATTGTGGTGAACACCAGTGGCACACACGTGAACAGCTATAAGCCATCCGGGACCGATGGAGTGCTCAGTACGCAGACGCTCACCGGCGTCACGGTTCTCACCGCCGGATCCGGCTACACCAGCGCGCCCACTTGCACCATTGCTGCGCCCAGCAACTTGTATGCTTACTTGAGTCCTTCCGGCGGAACGTTGTGGGGCGGCGGCACACAAGCCACGTGTACAGCCGTCCTTTCCGGCAGTACCGTGGGCAGCATCACCCTGAACAATGGAGGCCAAGGCTACACCGATGGCGGCGGCTGTACTTTGACGGGAGGCGGCGGCTCGGGCGCAACTTGCGTACCTGTAATTTCCGCCACAACCCTTGCGCCAGCCTATCAGCCCGCGTACGGCGCCACCCCCGGATGGGACTTCCCCACTGGCATTGGCAGCGTCAACGCCTATAACCTGGTAATGAATACCGCCTGGTAATCACGTAGTACAAGAATGGTGGAAATTCTCAAATTCGACCTGGCTACCGAAGTCTTAGCTTCGTTCGGCGAGGCGCGCTTGCCCGTCACCGGCTCCAGTATGTTCCCGTGCATGCAGCCCGGCGATTTGCTCGAAATCCGCCGCCCCTCCGCCCTCATCCAGACTGGCGAGGTGGTGGTGTTCGATCGCCATAGCCGGCTGGTGGTCCATCGGGTAGTCGGCCGCACCGGCGACCTGCTGATCACTCGCGGCGACCGTCTACGCTATCCCGATGCGCCCGTTCCCGCCGCCGCAGTTCTCGGCTGCGTCACCGCTATCGAACGCCGCGGCCGCCGGATCGCGCCGCGCCTCACGTTATGGCGCCGAATAGTCTCGGCGGTACTGCGCTACACCGAGTTCGGCACACGCGTCGCGCTTTACTCTGTTAGGATGGTACGAACTTGACCCTCACCGCGACCCACGAGCTGGCCATCGATATCGGAGGCATGCCCATTCTGGTGCGTACCGACAGCTCCGAATTCGCGGCGTTGCTCGAAGACCGCTACGGCAGCTTCATCCACGCCCCATCCTCCGATCGCATCTTTTCGCTGGATATCGATCTGATCCCGCCGCGCACGATCCTGGAAGACGAAGACGTGAGCGTGCGCATGGAATCGGGACGTTGGATCATCACCCGCGGCGATTTCCGCTCCGAATTCGACCCGCGCAGCGGCCACGGCTGGGTGCGCCAAAGCGCCAATCCTTATTCGATCGATGGCGTGCTGCGCATCCTGCATTCCTTGTTTCTGGCCCGCGAAGGCGGCTTTCTGGTGCATGCCGCCAGCGCCGTCCGCAACGGCCGCGCGTTCCTGTTCGCCGGCGTTTCCGGCGCGGGGAAGACCACCCTGTCGCGCCTGGCCCCGCCGGATGCCGAAGTGCTCACCGACGAAATCTCCTACGTGCGTCCGGCTACCCAACTGCAACCTACCGAGCCGCGACCGTCAGGGAGCGGCTATGAAGCCTTCGGTACCCCTTTCGCGGGCGAGTTGGCCCGCATCGGAGCCAACCTGCGCGCACCCCTCGCCGCGCTCTACCTGCTGGTGCAAGGCCCTGAAAACCGCATTGAGCCGGTCGACCCTGCCGAAGCCGCCCGCGCCGTGCTGCGCAATATTCTTTTCTTCGCGCACGACGAAGAACTGGTCGGTCTGGTGTTTCAATCCGTTTTCGATTTCGTCGCCCGCGTGCCGGTGCAAAGGCTGGTCTTCACGCCCGACGCGCGCGTCTGGGAGCTAATCGTATGAATGATGTTTACCCTGCGCGCAGCAAGCAGGTCGCGGCCCGCATGCTGGGCGGCGAGATGATGATCATGTCCCCCACCGATGCCAGCCTGTTCAACTTGAACGATGTAGGCTCGGCGATTTGGAACGCCGCGGACGGGCGCACCTCGCTCGATGAAATCGTTGTCCGGCTTTGCGACGAATTCGAAGTCACGCCCGAAGCCGCCCGGCACGATGCCGAAACCTTCGTCGAGGAACTGGCTGCGCACGGCATCCTGAACCTTTCCGAACAACCGATCGTACCCGCCGCAAGCGGGCTTCAGGAGATCAAATGAGCGCCTTGATGGAAGAGATGAACCGCCGCGCACTGGCGCTGGGAGTGCCCTTGGGCGCTCAACTGGATGTCACCTACCGGTGCAACGAGCGTTGCGTGCACTGCTATCTCGATCACGACGATCACGGCGAAATGACCACGGCCGAGATGCTGAATGTCCTCGACCAGTTGGCGGATGCCGGCACGCTCTTCCTGACCCTCAGCGGAGGCGAAGTCCTGATGCGCATGGATTTCTTCCGTATCCTGGAATACGCGCGCGAGCTTTCCTTCTGCGTCAAAATCAAGACCAACGCATTCATGATCGGCGAAGCGGAAGCCGATCGCATGCGCGATCTGGGCGTGAACTCCGTGCAGGTCAGCATTTACTCGCACAGGCCCGAGGTGCACGACGCCATCACGCTGCTTCCGCGGTCGCTGGAACGCTCCATCAACGGCATCCGTTTCATGCAGCAGCGCGGCTTGAAAGTGATCATCGCCAATGTGCTCATGCGCCAGAATTTCGGGGATTACGAAGGCGTCCGCGCGCTGGCCGATTCCCTAGGAGTCGAAAGCACCATTGATCCCACCGTGACTCCCAAGATGGATGGCGACCGCGAAATTCTGGGCCTGGGAATCGGACACCAGGAGTTGTTCGAGGTAATGCGCAATCCCGGCCTGGTGGGCAATGTGGACGAATTCTGCGCGCCTCCGGGTGAAACCACCGATGCCATGCTGGACGAAGTTCCCTGCAGCGCCAGCCACACCTATTGCTACATCTCCCCCTATGGCGACGTCTATCCGTGCGTGCAGTTTCCGCTGCCCACAGGCAACGTGCGGAAGCAGAAGTTCATCGACATCTGGCGCTACTCGCCGGAGATGAACGAGGTGCGATCCATCCGCCCGCGCGAGTTGCCCGTATGCGGGACCTGCTCGCACGTGGGCACCTGCACGCGCTGTCCTGGCCTGGCCTACATGGAAGGCAATATGCGCGGCCCATCCTCGCAGGATTGCGAGAAATCCTTCGCGCGCACCGGCATCCCGTCGGCCAATATGCATTTGAAGGCGGCCCGCGCCAACTTGGTCCAGATCCGGGTGGACATGCCGCAGAGTGTACTGGTGAATTGACCCCCGCCGCACAAACTCTGTTGGACTGCGCGTGCGCTGGCGTGCATTCGCGGCAGGCCGATCCGGCAAACACGGCGTTCGAGGATGCCGATTGGGCTGCAATCGAGCGGCTGGCGTCGCGCCATGGTATCTCGCCATTGATGGTTCGCGCGTTGCCGGAGCCGTACGCGATGCGGTTTCGCGACGCGGAGCGCGCGCGCACCAAATGGAGCTTGCGGCTGACTGGGGAGTTGTTCCGTCTGCTCGATCTGTTGGAGCGCCATGCAATTCCGGCGCTGCCGTTCAAAGGTCCGGCACTGGCGTATGCGCTCTATGGCGACGTGGCCATGCGCGAATCCTGCGATCTGGATGTGCTGGTCCCTGGCGAATGTTTGCTCGATGTCAAACGGGCCATGCTGGCGGCCGGCTATACAACCGATCTACCCGCGGATGCCGGCCGGGAAGCCGCCTATCTCCGCGCGCGCTACGAGTTGCACTACACCTCGCCGGATGGGGCCATCCCCATCGAGATGCATCAGGCGTTCATGGCGCCCTCCTACTGCCTGCCATTCGATTACGATGCGCTTTGGAAGCGGCTGGAGCGGCAGCCGCTCTGCGGCCGCGAGGTGCGGGCGCTGGGCGCCGGCGACCTGCTGCGAATGCTCTGCGCGCATGGCGCCAAGCATGCGTGGGCGGAACTGAGCGCGTTATGCGACATCGCCCGGCTACTGGTGGTTGACGGAGACCGGATTCCATGGCCCGCGCTGCTGGCCCAGGCGCGCGTCATGGGCGCCAGCCGGATTCTGCTATTGGGGCTCTCGTTGGCGGCGCATTTGTTGCAGGCGCCGGTGCCCGCCGATGTACTGGCGCAGGCGCGCGCGGACCGGGCTTTGGTCCGGCTAGCCGGACAGGTTCGTGCGGCGTTGTTCCAGGAATCCGAAAGCGAAGGCGGGCTGCGCTTTTTTCTGCGCACGCGGGAGCGCTTCCGCGATCAGCTGGCGTGCTGTGCGCGCCTGGCGCTGCAGCCGAATGAAGAAGATTACGCGTGCCTGCCCCTGCCGGCCCTGCTTTCTCCGCTGTACTATCCGCTGCATGCGGCCCGCGTGGCGGGGAAGTTCGGTTTCGTCTATATATTCAAGTAAGACGAAAAGTAGGACGAACGTAATCGGAGTACAACATTTGTCTGACTGTATTCGCGTCAGATTAATCTCCTCGCCTATTGATTCTTAGCGTGAGACACAGTAACATCAACTGATACTCCTTAGTAAGGCTGCGTGAAGGAAAGGACAAAGAAAAGTGCAATCCCTATTTGACGACGTTGCTCGGATCCTGGCAAAGCCCGCACCGCGGCGCCAGGCACTCAAGCTTGCGGCCGGAGTATTTGCCGGGGGCATCCTCGGTGCCCTGGGAGTAAAGGCTGCTGGTTGCAGAGCCGGATACACGGCCTGCGGCGTGCACGGCCTCTGCTGCCCGGATACCGGAAAGTGCTGCATCACCGAAACCAGGGGCGCCTTCTGCGTTCCCAGCCCGCTGGACATATGCTGCGCCAACACGGCGTGCGGACCGAAAGAGGTGTGCTGCCACGGTGTCTGTTGCGCGCCGGGGGTGAAGTGCGTGAACAACCGGTGCGCGTCGTCGAAAGCCGCCTAGCCGTTCGCTGATCGCGCCTGCCTTTAGACGGCGCGCACTGCGTACAGGTGCGCGCCGGTTTCGTCGTATAATTATTGCATCCCTCAGCGATTCTGCCTCGCCTCTCTCGCCGCCATACTAGGCTACGCCGTTTATCAAAACGGCGGAGCATCCGCTGGCTGGAACACCTGCCTGCTGGCGCTGGGCCTTGCGGCGGCCCTGTACTGGCTCCGCACACCCGCCGAACCCGGTAGTACCGGCGCGCCGTGGCTGCTGCTGTTCCCCTGCTACGTAGTTCTTCAACTGCTTCCCCTCCCGCTGTTCCTGCTTCGCCTGCTCTCCCCCACCCGCGCGAGCATTCTCGCTAGCCTGGCGCGGCTCATGCCGCCGGCCAGTTTCGCGCCCCTGGCCATTGCTCCGGCCATAACTGTCACTCACTTACTCCGGGTTGTCGCGTATGTACTCCTGTTCGTACTGGTGCGCGATGTGACACGCCGTCTGCCGGGCCGCGGCCGATGGTGGGCGGCGATGCCATTGGTCGCGATTGCGGCGGCCGAAGCCGGCTTGGGTCTTTTGCAGAGTGTGCAAGGGGAGGAAGTACAGGGTACGTACCTCAACAAGAATCACCTTGCCGGGCTGCTGGAGATGGCGCTGCCGCTGGCCGCCGCCAATGCAGCGGCTCTGTTTGCCCGGCGCGCCCGGGCCAAAGCAGCGGCGATGTTATCGGTAGCCTTGCTGATCTTCGCCGGGCTGGTCCGTTCGCTATCCAAGATGGGTTTCGCGGCGGGGCTAGCGGGGTTGTTTGTCATGGGTGCGCTGACGATCGCGGGCAGATTGCAAGGCGGCAAGAAATGGCTGGCGGTCGCCGGCTTGGCCGTTTTGGTTCTATTCGGCTTTGTGTTCCTACCCTCCGACGCGTTTGTCGCGAATTATGGAGGGCTCACTTCCAAGGGGCCGGCCGCACTGGAGGGACGCGGGCCGATCTGGCTTGAGACGCTGCATTTGATCGCGGCGTATCCGGCCTTCGGTTGCGGTTTGGGCAACTACGAGACGGCCTTCTTGAGATACCAGACCAGCGTGGTCGACCGGGTTTTTACATACGCCCACAACGACTATCTGCAGGTTGCCGCGGAGCTCGGTGCGGCCGGTTTTCTGATTGCCGCGGCATTGTTGCTGCCGGTTTTCGCCACGCCTTTTCGCGCGGCGGCGCAAGGCCCGGATCGCACTACCCGTTATTTGGGACTCGGTTGCGCCGGTGCCATCGCGGCGATGGCTCTCCACTCTTTAACCGACTTCAATATGTATGTGCCGGCCAATGCTTTGGCGCTGGCATGGATTTGCGGCATTGGCGCCAGCCTCCCGTTAGGCTTCGAGAAGCCCGCCGCGGCCGGACACTCGGCATTGTTCGGGAGAATCGCGATCGGGCTGGCCTTTCTGCTAATCGTGTACGCGCCGGTGCGGATGCTATTCGACTCGCAATTCCGCAGCGATGCGCGGGCGGAGCGCCTGTTTTGCCGCTTTGGCATTTGCGACACGGATGCCGTGGTGACCGCCGAAACGCTGGCGTCCGGCGGGCATGCCGCCGCGGTGCCGCCGGGCGAGTTGTTTAAGGCGCTGCGCAGAGATCCAAACGCGCCCGCGCGCTGGTGCGATACGGGCGAGGCGATGCTGCGGGCGGGCCGCGACGCGGAC
>DATNMW010000215.1:0-17380 GCA_035602155.1 Bryobacteraceae bacterium
GCGAAACCCAGCGCGCCGCACTCGAACACCTCGACCGTCCCACGCATTACGACCGCGCCGCAAGCATGCTGCTGGACGCTGTGACCGTGCGCAATCTGGAACTGCTCGAACCGCTTTTCGCCGGCGAGCGCACCGACGCCACGCTGCTGCACGTCCTCGACCAGACCCAAACCGGCATGGGTGGCCGCCTGCTGCGCCAGCGCCTGCTGCGGCCCTCGCTCGACCGCGCGGAAATCGAAGGCCGCCTGGATGCCGCCGCCGAACTGCTCCAGCAAACCATCCTGCGCGCCGAATTGCGCAAGCAATTGAGCGGCATTCTGGATATCGAGCGGCTGCTGGCCAAGATCACCATGGGGGTCGCCAATCCGCGGGACGTGCTGGCGCTGGGCCGTTCGCTCGAAAAGATCCCGACCCTGAAGGCCACTTTCGAAACGCAGCGCGCCGCACGCCTGCGCGAGCTGCATGACCGTCTCGATGAAGTAGGCGAAGCGCGCGACCGCATTCTCGCTAGCATCGCCGACGAGCCGCCCATCAACTTGGCGGATGGCGGCACTATCCGCGCGGGCTTCCACCCCGACCTCGACGAGCTGCGCGATCTCAGCCGCAATGGCCGCCAGGTGATCGCGCAGATCGAGGCCCGTGAGCGCGCCCGCACCGGCATCCAATCGCTGAAGGTCCGCTTCAACAACGTCTTCGGCTACTACATCGAAATCTCCAAGGCCAACCAACACCTGGCCCCCGCCGATTACGAGCGCAAACAAACCCTGGTCAACGCCGAACGCTTCACCACGCCCGAATTGAAGGATTACGAACGCAAAGTGCTGGACGCCGAAGACAAGATCCTCACGCTCGAAAAAGAGCTGTTCGCCGAAGTGCGCAAGTTCGCCGCCGCACACGCGCAGCGCATCCGAGCGACCGCCGCAGCCGTCGCCGAAATCGACGTGACCGTTGCCCTGGCGCAAGTGGCCGCCGAGAACCGCTACGCGCGGCCCACGTTCTCCGATAACGGCGAGATGCGCGGCGAGATGCGGATTCTGGCCGGCCGCCACCCCGTGATCGAGCGCCTCGAACAACAGGATGCCGGGCGCTTCATCCCCAACGACCTTTATCTCAATTCCGATACCGACCTGATCGCCATCATCACCGGCCCCAACATGGGCGGCAAATCCACTTACTTGCGGCAGGCTGCGCTGATCGCCATCCTGGCGCAGATGGGATCGTTCGTTCCAGCCGATTCCGCCAGCCTGCCGCTGATCGACCGCATCTTCACGCGCATCGGCGCTTCCGACAACTTGGCGCGCGGCCGCTCCACCTTCATGGTCGAGATGACCGAGACCGCCGTGATCCTGAACACCGCCACGCCGCGCAGCTTCATCGTGCTGGATGAGATCGGGCGCGGCACCGCGACCTACGATGGCTTGGCGCTGGCCTGGGCCGTGGTGGAGCACATTCACGCCCGCACGCGCGCCAAGACGCTCTTCGCCACACACTACCACGAGCTCACCGAATTGGCCGAACAGCTCGACGGCATCCGCAACCTGAGCGTCTCGGTGAAGGAAGCCGGCGACCGGATCATCTTCCTGCGTAAGGTCGAGCCGGGCAAGGCCGACCGCAGCTATGGCATCGAAGTCGCGCGCCTGGCGGGGTTGCCGCTGCGCGTCATAGAGCGCGCCAATGAAGTGCTGCGGCTGCATGAGCGCACCGAACATGTGGTCAGCGAAGAGCTTTCGCCGGCGCCCACCCAGCCGGTGGGACCCGTGCAAATCCAACTTTTCGAGCCGCTGAATTACACCATCGCCGAGCGTATCCGCAACTTGAACATCGATGAGCTGCGGCCCGTGGAAGCGTTGCGCCTGCTGGCGGAATTGCAGGACGAATTGAGGCGCGCGTGCGTGTAGCCGGCGTCATGAGCGGCACATCGCTCGATGGCATCGACGTCGCTATCGTGGAGATCCATGGCCGCCGCGTCTCGACCATCGGCTTCGAGTCCACGCCATATTCCGAAGCGGTGCGCCGCGCTATTTTGGCCGTTTCGAACACCACGACCACCACGCGCGAAATATCGCGCCTCAATTTTCAGTTGGGTGAACTGTATGCCCGAGCCATACAGCGCGCCTGCCGCCGCTTCGGACCGGTCGCCCTCATCGGCTGTCACGGGCAGACCGTCTATCACGAAGGCGGCGCCAGCACTTTGCAGATCGGTGAAGCAGCCGTGATCGCGGAGCGTACCGGGGTACCGGTCGTCTCCGATTTCCGCGTGCGCGATATCGCCGCCGGAGGCCAGGGCGCGCCGCTGGTTCCATTTGTCGACCGCCTGCTGTTCAGCCATCCGCGCCGCACGCGCGTCGCCCTGAATATCGGCGGCATCGCCAATATCACGGTGATTCCGTCCGGCATCGCCTTCGATACGGGCCCCGGCATTATGGTCGTCGATGCGCTCACGCATGAGTACACCCAGGGCCGCCAAAAGCTCGACCGCGGCGGCCGCATCGCCGCGCAAGGCAATCTGAATCGCCCGCTGCTCGACGACCTGCTGGCCGATCCGTATTACCGCAGGAAGCCACCCAAGAGCGCCGGCCGCGAACAATACGGCGCGGAATTCGTGGCGCGCCTGAAGCAGACCGGCCTGCCGCTTCCAGACCTGATCTCGACCGCCACCGTGCTCACCGCGGCGACAATTGCAATGGCGGTCACGCCCTTCGCGCCCGGCGAACTGATCGTATCCGGAGGCGGCGCGCACAATCCGCAAATCCTGGCGCACGTGGCGGCCTTTCTGCCTGGGGTGGCGCTGGCGACCTCGGCCGATTACGGCATCGACGTGGATGCCAAGGAAGCCATTGCCTTCGCCATCCTGGCCTACCAAACCTGGTGCCGCAAACCCTCCAACTTGCCTTCAGCCACCGGCGCCCGCCGCCCCGTCATCCTCGGAAAGATAAACCTGTAAGAGCAGTAACAACGTAGTCATGAGAAGTCTTAACCTGTCGGACCACTATGCTCGCAGCAGTACCGACGCTAGCGAGGGAATGCGTCCGCCGAGGCGTGCTGCACCACGAGCGAGACGAGGAAACCGGGCGGTATTTCGTGGATTTCAGCGAACGGCTGGAGCTGAAAGAGGTGATCGCTGGACTGAGATTCCCGATGACCAGAAAGCCAATTGCATGCCAATGCCGGCGTCGACGAGGCCTCCGAAGCGTCATCGTGATCGAGAAGCACGGCATGCCAGGTGCGGAAATACGCCCAGTAAAGCGCGTCCCACAGAGGGAGGCCGCTCGAAAACTCAAAGCGCTCTGGGATAGCCTCCCGCAGGTGAAGGAGGACAGCGGCAAATTCCTGGAGGAAGACCGCTGAAGAGATTGTACTTCGACTCCGCTTACATTGCTAAGGGTTACCTGAACGAGCCCGACTCGGTCGTGGTGCGGGGACTCTTCGAATCGTGCAACGAACTACACTCATCATCGCTTTGCCTCGCTGAGATGGCGTGCGTCCTGCAGCGCCATGTGCGCGAGGGGTGGATCAATCGGGAACAGGCCATGCGCGTGCGGTACGTGGACACTAACTCGGTCTCCGAAGGGATACTTCGTGCGACTAATGTACTGATTTCGGAGCTTCCGGACGGCGTGTTTCTTCGCGCCGGGGGACGCCATTCATCTGGTCACCGCGTCGCAGGCCGGCTTCCCGGAAGTGTGGACGAACGACCGCCGCCTGCTGAACGCTGCGCCACACTTCGGTTTGGCGGGCAGATCCGCCTGATCCCTATGCCATCTTCGCGCGCCGGACCTAGCGCCGCAAACCATCCAGCCGGCCCCCGGCCCTCGCCCGCCAGCCGGTCATCCTCGGCCAATCGACGCTTCAGCATAGCCAGCGCGGCCCGGATTGCAGCTCTTACCGCAATCTGCCGATAAGAGAGGTAAGAGAGGTGGAGTGCGTTTCTTCCCGGTGTTCTTACCGCTCGGCTTCCTGTTTGCAGGTGCTGCGGTCGCTGCCGGCCCTGAGCCGGCTGGCGGCTTGGCGGTCCTGACGCACGCGCGCGACATTCGGAACCTCTCGCCCAGCGAGGCGAACCGCGCCTACCCCGTGCATCTGCGCGCGGTCGTCACCTTCGTGGACGCCGGACCCGGCGAGCTATTCGTGCAGGACGAAACCGCTGGCATCTTCGTATTCAGGCATGCATCGATAAGCGACGCGCCGTTGCGCTCCGGACAACTGGTGGATGTCACGGGGATCACGACGCCCGCCGACTTCTCGCCTTGTATTACCAAAGCGCATATCAAAGTGCTGGGCGTCGCCCCCCTGCCGGAACCAAAGCGGTTGCCGTTCGAAGAACTGATCGGCGGCAAAGAAGATGGCCAGTGGTTCGAACTGGAAGGCGTGGTGCGGTCCGGGCAGACGAAGGGGGGCCGGCTCTTGCTCAACGTCGCTACCGCGGGTGGCGCCTTCGTAGCCGTGATACCCGGATTCCCTCAGGATTGGAGCCGGCAATGGGTGGACGCCAAGGTGGTGATGGTGGGAGCCCTGGCCCCCATCTTCAACGAGCGCCGCCAGTCGGCCGGCGTCCGCCTCTTTGTGCCCGGATCCGGTTTCGTACGAATCAAGGAGCCCGCCCCGCCGGACGTCTTTCGTTTGCCGGCGGTCACTGCCGTTTCGGTCGGCCAGTTCCACCCGCTCGACGCACTGCCGAGACGCGTGCGCGTGCGCGCAACAGTAATTGCGCGGGTACCTGGGCTGGCTATTTACGTCGCCGATTCAACCGGGAATCTAGAGATCCAGGCAGATCCGGGATGTGCTGTGGAACCTGGAGTCCTGATCGATGTGGTGGGGTTTCCAAGCGTGATTGAGGGACGGCTGGGTCTCCAGGATCCGCTTTGCCGAATAGTTGGCCGCGGCCTGCCAGTCCCCGTGGTCCCGGTGCAAGCGCGCCAAGTGATTCCGCCGCAGGCGCGTACCGACCCCTCCGGCTATGGTTTTGCCGCCGGTACCCGTTACGACGAAAGACTGGTTCGCATCGAAGGCACTCTGCTGGAGACTTCCTCCAATCCGGAAACGGCGACTTTATTGCTCAAATCTGCGGAGCAGGACTTCACCGCGGCTCTGCCTGCTTTCGCCGGCCGGAAACTTCCGCGATTGGAACCGGGCAGCCTTCTGCGGCTCACCGGCATCTGCCTCATTACTTACGATCACTATCACGGGGCCCAATTCTTCCGTATCCTTCTGCGCAGTCCGGACGACATCGTCATTCTTGTGCGGCCCTCGTGGTGGACCCTAAGGCATTCGATCTGGACGCTGTGCCTGCTGGCCGCTATTTGCCTCGCCGCCGTTGCTTGGATTTCCTTCCTGCGCCACCAAGTGGCCACGCAAACATACCAACTGCGCCTGGTGAACGAGCGTCTGACGGAACTCTCCACACGGGATTCGCTGACCCACGCTTTCAATCGGCGCCAGTTCGACCAAATCCTCGAATCCGAATTGCGCCGGACGGCGCGCTCCGGACGCCCGCTATCTCTGGTGATCGTCGACGTCGACCATTTCAAATCCCTGAACGACCTCTACGGCCACCAGAGAGGAGACGACTGTCTGATCCAGATCGTACGGGCTTTACAGAAGTCGGTTCAGCGCACCGCCGATCTGGTCGCGCGATATGGCGGCGAAGAGTTCGCCGTCGTTCTGCCTGAAACGGATCCGGAAGGCGCGCTGCAGATCGCGGAGTCAATGCGGGCGGCCGTCGCGTCGCTGGCAATACCCCATTCGGGCAATGCGCCCAATCCCATTGTTACCATCAGCGCGGGTGTCACTACGTCTGGGCCATCGGCGGAGAGATCCGCGATGCGTATCGTCGAAGCCGCCGATCGCGCGCTTTATGAAGCCAAACGCCAGGGCCGGAATCGCGTCGTCCACATGGAAATGGCTGTAACGTGCGCACGGTCTCTGGCGTCATAAGGCCAAAGGCAGGTGGTGTTTTAATGTCCAAGCGGGCCAGTTGTTTCCTTGTGTCTGTTGTTTTACTCCTGATCGCGGCAGCAATGGCAGTCCAGGCGCAGCCTCCCCATAAGTCCGAGTCGATGGGCACGTTCGAAGACGGTGTTTATCATCACCATCTCACGGGCGTTCAGTTCACTCTGCCGCCCGACTGGGTGATCGTGAGCCAGGGATGGGCAGGCGGCGGCGGCCAGATGGTGTTTCTGAGGGACACCGTCTCGAACGTGATCGGCACGGTTTGGTTGAAGGCGCGCCCCATCGATCCGGCCGATATACCCGCTCTGCTGAACAGGCGTCTCGATAACAGGATCAAAGAGCGCAACAATTTTGAGGGTTACAAATACCGGTCCGAAAGCGTGCGGCAGAGCACCATCGGCGGGCAGCCGGCTCTTAGTGCGGTCGCCGACTACCTGCGGAACGGACAGCAAATGGTTGAGTATGTGACTTGGATCGAGGGCCCGAAAAGCCGCGTGCTCTTTAACTCTCGCATGCCGGCGACCGCGTCGCCGGGCTTTCAAAGCCGCTTCGACGCCCTGATACAGTCGGCTGTGGTGCCATAGCCGGCCCCGTCACTTTCCAATACAAAAGGTCGAGAAGATGCGGTTCAGGATATCATCCGCCGTAGTCGCTCCCGTAATCGCGTCGATCGGCCGCAACGCGCCGTAAAGATCCAGCAGCAGCATCTCGTGCGGCACGTTCCCCGCCGCCGCTCCAGCCGCCTTTTCCAGATACGCCAGCGATTCCCGCAGCAGCCGCTCATGCCGCAAGCTGGTGATGAAGCCCGACTCCAATTCCCCGCCACCCGCCGGCGCCACCGCTCGAAACACCGCGTCCCGCAGGGTTTCGACTCCCTCGCCGGTGAGCGCCGAAACCGGTTGTAACCCCTCGATCGGCTCAGCCCGTCGCGGTAGATCGCATTTGTTGCCCACCAGGATCCAGCGGCCCAGTTCGCGGGCGCGCGCCATCAACTCGCGGTCCTCGACCTCGATGGGCGTCGACAGATCCACCACCACCACGGTCACATCGGCATCCGCCATAGCCTGGTAGCTGCGCTCAATTCCCAACGTCTCTACCAGCCCCTGGCCTTCGCGAATACCGGCGGTGTCGAACAGTTTCACAGGGATGCCGTGAATAGCCGCCACCTCGGAAACCACGTCGCGCGTGGTACCGGGAATGTCCGTGACGATGGCGCGGTCCTGCTCCAGCAGGCGGTTGAACAGGCTGCTCTTGCCCACATTGGGACGCCCCACGATGGCCAGCGTCAGGCCGGAGCGCACCAGGCCCCCAAACGCGAAGCTCTCCGCCAGCCTAAACACGCTCGCGATAACCGGCTGCAGGCGCTGCAGGATTTCTGCCGCCGACGCAACGCTTACATCGTCCTCCGCAAAGTCGATGCCCGCTTCCAGCAGCGCGATCAGTTCCAGAAGCTGCTCCTTAAGCGGCCCAATGCGCCGGGACACCGACCCGCCGGCCTGTTGCGCGGCGATGCGCGCCTGATAGAGCGTAGTGGAATCGATCAGGTCGCGCACGGCTTCCGCTTGCGGCAGATCGATGCGTCCATTCAGATACGCGCGCAAAGTGAACTCGCCCGGCTCGGCGAGGCGCGCGCCGGCATCCATCGCCAAAGTGACCGCGTGCCGCAGCACCACAGGCGAACCGTGACACGAAATCTCCACCACATCTTCCGCGGTGTACGAACGCGGGCGCGCGAAGAAGGCGACCACGACTTGGTCCACCGTGCGCCCCTCGCTGTCCAGCAATTCCGCCAGTTGGCAGGACCACGGCTGCCAGTCCGGCGCGCCCGCAAAGCGGACCATCTGTGCGGCCGTCTCGCGCGCCCGCCCGCCGGAAAGGCGCACTACGCCGATCCCGCCGCGTCCGGGAGGCGTGGAAATAGCGACGATGGTGTCCGTGAGGTTCAATTCTTGTGGGGCAGGATGGCATCCTGCGCGCCGATTGGCAATCGGCGCAATCTTGCAGTCACCGCCGGGGGCCGCTACGCGCGCCGCGGCGTTGCGGCCTGTCCGGTCCGCCGCGGTCCCGTCCGGAGTCCCGCCGTTCGCCGCCGTAGGGCCCATCCCGCCGCACAAATGCGGGCTGCGGAGGATCGGGCAGGCTGGCCATACCCGCCGGATACACCACTACGTGCCGGAACCCGCCGGAACCGCTCGATTCGCTCCGCAATTCGGTTTCGTTCCGCAACGCCAAGTGGATGACGCGTCGCTCGCGGCTATTCATCGGGTTGAACCGGAAGGGCTGTCCGGTGCGCTTCACCTTCTCGGCCACCGCCGCGGCGCTCATGCGCAATTCCTCGATGCGCAGCAGACGGTAGTCGTTGGCATCGAACGAAATGCGCGAGTGGTCCTCGGAGGGCATGCGCAGCGCCTCCATGGTCACGTGCTCCAGCGCCAGCAGCAGTTCCGCACGGTTCGCCAGCAGATACTCCACATCCGGCCCGCTGAACTTCACTACCACGTCCGGCGTCTCGAAATCGTCGTCCGTGGCCTGCCCGTCGGCCATCTCGTAGCCCATGCGGAAGCCCGCCTGTTCCAGCACCGGACGCACGAACCGCTCGATGCGGGGACCTACCGACAATACCGAATACTTGCGAGGATTCACCGTCTATTTCCTGCCATCTTTCTTCTTCTTCGGCGGCTGCACCGACTGCACGGCCACGCTGGCCACCGACGTCCGATTGAAGAACCACTGCTGCGCGACGCCTACCAGGTTGCTGGTCAAATAGTATAATACCAACCCGCTCGAAAAGTTATAGAACATAAAACCGAAGATGAGCGGCATGAACTGCATCATTTTCTGCTGGCTCGGATCGCCTCCCGTGGTGGTGGGAGTCATCTTCTGCATCACGAACTGGCTGGCGATCATGACGATGGGCAGTATGTGAATGGGCAGCGTTTCCGGCTGCGAAAGATCGGTGACCCAGAGCCAGGTGGCGCCACGCATTTCCACCGATACCGAGAACACCTTGTAAAACGCGATAAAGAACGGGATCTGCAGCAACATGGGAACGCAGCCGCCCATGGGATTCACACCGTGCTTCTTGTATAGCTCCATCACCTCCTGGTTCTGATCCGCTTTTTTCGGATCGCGGAGGCCGATGCCCTTGTACTTGTCGTTGATGGCGGCGATCTGCGGCTGCAGCGCCTGCATCTTCTTCATGGACTTCATGCTGGTGATCTTCAACGGAAACAGCACGAAGTTTAGCCCGATGGTCACCAGAATGATCGACCAGCCGTAGTTGTGAATAGCGCGGTCCGCAACCCAATGCACAATCAGGAAGAGGGGCTTCGCCAGGATGCTGAGCCATCCGAAGTCCACCACTTGCTCCAGCCTAGGATTGACGGCGCGCAGAATATCGATATCCTTTGGGCCGACGTACAGCGCCAGGTGGTTCACCGGGCCGTCGGTGACAGCGACGCCGGCGAAAGGCAACTCCTTCGTCTCGTGCGGTGTGGGCTCGCTATCGCTGAAGGTGGTCATGGCCGTCGTGGCGGCCCGCTCCGGCAAGACTACCGCCACAAAGTACTTATCCTCGATACCGGCAAAAGAATAGTTGCCCGTCACCGTGACGGGACCGTCCTTGGCCGCCTTGGCAGCGCTCTTGATCAGCTTGGCATCGGTCAAATCGAAACGTAACGTCTGTTGGTCGCCCGCCGGGTTCGTTGCATTCATATCGCCGAACCCGCCCCTCCACTCGATCTGCTGCGGAATCGGCTTGCCGCCCTCCATCACCTCCGTGGAAACATCCAAGAGGTAGCTGGATTTCCTGAACTGAAAGGATTTGTGCGCCACCACATTGCCATTGGAATAATCGAAGCTGATAGTCAGTCCGTCCGCGTCCGTGTGCACTTCGTAGAGCGCTTGATTAACGTCCGCAGCGGGCTTATGTGCAGGGAAGTAAAGCGCTCCCGGAGGATCGGCGTGCGATTGGGTATTAACCAGTTGCAGGGGCGCCCCGCTGTGCTCCTTGTATTTCTTCAGCAGCCAGCTCTTCACCACGCCGCCCCGATTGCTGAACGCGATCTGAAAGAGATCGGTATCGATGGTGTGGATCTCTTCCTTCTGCGCGGCAACCGGAGGAGCGGCGGGCTCGGAACCGGCGGTTTCAGCAGCGTTTCCGGAAGCGGGGGCCGCGGTTTCCGCCGGCGCGGTACCGGCGCCGGTCGCCGCCGTTGCAGGCTCGCTCTTGGCGCCAACCGGAGCGGTCTTCTTCACCGGCGGAGATACGGTTTTGTAGAAGTACGGCGTGACGAACAGGACCACTCCCATCAGGACGAAGGCCAAAAGGAGCCGCAGCTCCATGGACAACTCCTTCGGTTTTCCAGTGCCGCCAGACGTTCCGCCGCTATTAGGTTCAGCCATGCCGTTTTCCGTTTACCTGACGGGATCGATGCCGCCCGCGTGAAAGGGATGGCACTTCGCCAGCCGTTTGGTCCCCATCCAAACGCCCCGCCAGACGCCACGCTGCTCGACGGCCTGGAGCATATACTCGGAGCAGGTCGGATGAAACCGGCAAGCCGAGGGCAGCATCGGCGAGAGGTACCGCTTATAAAAACGCAACGCCGCGATCAAAACCCGCTGCACCGCTGAAAGAGACGTTGCACCTCCCGCTCCAGATCCTGAAACGGGGCTTCCATCGCTTTGCGCCGAGGATTGAAGACGATTGACCACTCCGGACTCAATTGCTCGAGATGCAGGCGCACGGCTTCGCGCACACGTCGCCTGACACGGTTGCGAACCACCGCCTTGCCGAGCTTGCGCGGCGTGGTGAAACCGATGCGCGGCCCGCTCGACTGCGGCTCCCGCACGCAGAACGCCGCAAAGAAGGGGCTCGAGAAACGGGAACCCCTATCGTAAACTCTACGGAAATCCGTGGATCGCAACAGACGAACACGTTTCGGGAAGCGTTTCGAGGAGCCAGGGATGCTTACCTCTCGGAGCTAACCGTGAGTTTGTGGCGGCCCCGTGCGCGGCGCCGCGCCAGAACTGCCCGCCCATTCTTGGTTTCCATGCGGGACCGGAACCCGTGCGTCTTCGCGCGCCGACGATTGTTTGGCTGAAAGGTACGTTTCGGCATCTTATTATTTCAAACTACCCAGTATAGCGCGCTTTCAACTCGCGCGTTTCAAGTCCACTTTGGCGGATAATTTATCGTCCCCATCGTGGCCGGTAGCGGTCCCCCGGATGGTGTCGCCGTCGAACACCAGATCGAATACGAGCAGACCCTTATCCTCGTCGCCTTCCGGCAAGACCTCAAACGTGAGCTTGCCCGCTTCCAACTTCCCGTTTCGCATGGTCCATTGCTGGTCCTCGTTCGGGCCGGCCGTACCTGTAACCTCAGCGCCATTCGCTGTTAGATGCATGACCGCCGAGTCGGGCTTGACGTCCCCATCGGGGGTGGTGATATCGAACTTGCCGCTCCATTTGCCGGTCAGCTCTCCAGCGCTTAAGGTCAATCCCGTCAATAACAAAAGGCAGATCAGCGTTTTCATAATCTGCATAACGAGATTCCGGCGAAATTTGTTCCGAGTTGTGGGGCAGGTTGGCAACCTGCAGGCCGATTGTTAATCGGCCCAGCGCTGTACCAAGGAAAATCCTCCGGCTTGGTCACCAGTCCCGCGTTCACCGGATTCGTCTCGATGTAACGAGCGATCCGTCGGAACTCAGCTTGGTCGCGGACCAGCCGATCAAAGCTTTCGTCCTGCCAGAACGGCTGCCCCGTGAGCCCGAGCATTCGGTTGCCCTCTCGCGCGGTGAACCGTTTCAGGGATTGCATTAACCCCGAAACCTCGACGTAGGGCGTGATCAGCAGGTGAACGTGATTCGCCATCACGACATAAGCGTGGATCTGGTAGCTTCCCTGTTCCTGCCGGTAGCGAATTGCTTGCACAACCATGGCTCCCATCTCCGGCTGACGAAGGTACAGCGGCCCCGTGCGTGCGTTGTCGAGAATGCGGTCCATGGTCAGGAAAGCTTGGCCCGAAGTGGTGGTCGCCGGGGGGAAGCTGCGGTTCTTGGGAAGGCTGCCATACAGGCGCCATGTGAGAAAGATGGGCTGGTCGATGGCGCGATAGTGTGGCAAGCGACGCGCGTGGAAGGTGGGCACGAAAGCAGAGTGCCCGATTGGGGTGAAGATTCTCGCCTCGCAAGTGGGCCGATCGCCAATCGGCCGCAGGATGCCATCCTGCCCCACAATTGGCAGCCTACTCGCCGATGTGGAAAGACGACGTCAGGGGCCCGGCGAAAGCTTTATAATCCCCAGCCACCAGCTCCCAGCCATCCTTTTCCGAATTGAAGATCGACAGGTACAGCGGTTCCATTGGCAGCGTCACGGTTTTCGATTCGCCCGCTTGGAGCGCTACCCTTTCCCAAGCGACCAGGCGCTTGAAAGGCTCTCCCGCCGCGGATGGCAGCGTCACGTAAACCTGCGCCACCTCGGTGCCCGCCCGGCGCCCGGTATTCTTCACGCTGAAGCTAACTGTGCGCGCGGCGCCATCCGCCTTCAGAGCCGCATAGGCGTATGTGGTGTACGAAAGCCCGTACCCGAACGGAAACAGCGGTTGCTTGTGCTCGGCCTCGAACCACTTGTAGCCCACCTTGAGGCCCTCCGTGTAATTCACATCGAAGGGCGGCGGCCGGTTGGCGGGCTTCAGATCGATGCCCGGCACCTGCGGATGCGGCAGATCCGCATCGCTCCTGGCGAACGTCACTGGCAGCTTCGCGGAAGGATTCACGTCGCCAAACAGGATCGCTGCCAGCGCCTGCGCTCCGCCGATCCCCGGATACCAGGCTTCCAGCACACCCTGCACGTTTCCAATCCAAGGCATGGAGACCGGGCCGCCGCTCTCGATCGCGACGATCGTATGCGGATTGGCCGCCGCCACGGCGCTCACCAACGCATCTTGATCATCAGGCAGCGAGAGCGTGGCCGCGTCCCGGCCTTCGCTCATGTACTGGTGGACAAACACGATGGCCACCTGCGATGCCTTCGCCAACTTCGCCGCGGCCACCAGGTCGGCGCCGTCGTTGTATTCCACGGCGGCTTGGGGCGCCTTGGCGCGGATGTATTTCAAAGGCGAAGAAGGAAACCAGACCGGATGCATCCAGGGCGAGCCTCCCTTCCGCTTCGTGACCGGATCTCCTCCGGGCGGGTCCACCTGCGCCGAACCTCCTCCGGACAGTACACCCACGTCGGCATGCGATCCGATCAGCGCAATGGATTTCACGCGCGCCGCATCCAGCGGCAAGACGCCGCCGTCGTTCTTCAGCAGCACGATGGATTCTTCCGCAATGTGCTGCGCATCCTCCAATCCCTGGAAAGGGTCCACCACGCTGCGCACCGGAGGTTTGTCGATCACCCCGCAAGCGAACATGCTGCGCAGAATCCGATGGACCATGTCGTTGAGCCGCGCCTCGGGCACCTCGCGGCTGTCTACCGCCTTCTCCAGCGGCGCGCCGAAGAAATCGCCGCCCGGCATCTCCTGGTCGAGCCCGTTCAAGGCCGCTTTGGCGGTCGAGTGCGTGCCCCCCCAATCCGAAAGGACCCAGCCTTGGAAGCCCCACTCCTTCTTCAGAACCTGGTTCAGCAAGTAGTCGTTTTCGCAGGAGTAATCGCCGTTGACCTTGTTGTATGCGCACATCACCCCGGCGGGCTGTGCGATCTTCACGGCGATTTGGAACGCCAGGAGATCGGTCTCCCGCATGGCCCGCTTGTCCAGGATCGCGTTCAGGATATTGCGCCCCGTTTCCTGGTCGTTCAACGCGTAGTGCTTGATGTCGCCCATCACCTGCTGCGCCTGCAATCCCTTCATAAGCTGGCCCGCCATGGTTCCAGCCAGTATGGGGTCCTCGCCGGCGTATTCGAAATTGCGCCCATTCCGCGGCTCACGGATGAGATCGACGCCACCGCCGATGGACATGTTGAAACCCTGGTCGCGCAACTCGCGGCCGATCACCGAGCCGTACAGATATGCCGCATCGGGGTCGAAGCTGGCCGCCGCGCCGAGCGTGGAGGGAAGCAGCGTGGCGTAGCGGCTCTCCACCGCGGCCATCCGTACGCCGACCGCGGAATCCGCCATGTTGATGGCCGGAATGCCCAGCCGCTCGATGCCGGGCACAAAACCCGCGCCTTCGTTCGAACCGGGCGGAATCGGCGCACCGGGCCGCAGTGCGCCCCAACCCGTGCCATGGACCAGTTGAATCTTCTCAGCCAGCGTCATCTGGGCAATCACCAAGTCGGCGCGCTGGTCGGGCGACAGCGTCTTATCCATCCAGGGACCCTGGACCTTTGGCGGCTTGGCCGGCTGGGCGAACAGCAGGGCGGGAATCGAGAACAGCAGCGCAGGCAAGGTGAAGCGTCGATTTTGCATGACCTTGATATTATAATCGGGCGGCGCTTATTGTAAGTACGTTCAGCCTCGCGAAGCAGGCAGCTTTTTCACTTCCGCCAGGATGCCACGCATGTATTCGGCAGCCAGTTGAGCGTTCTTATCGACGAAGTCCAGGCCCACCGTTTGACCGTTGACTACCGGCAATGGATGGCACAACTCGAAACCCGCATAACCGCGATAGCCGATGTCGAACAAGCCAAGCATTTCGGCCATGGCCTTTTCGTCGCCCTTCACCGTAATCCCGTCGGGACCGCGATCGTACTCGCCGCCGTAATGCCACAGCGTCTGCAGTGAGCCCACTTCGTTCACGGCTTTGCGCACGCCCGCTTCGTCCAAGGTGTGCTCCAACCGGGCGTCGAAGCAGATCTTCAGGTGCGGCGAACCGACCTCGTTCACCATGCGCAGACAATCGACATAGCCCTTGTCGATCACCGGCGGATGGTTCTGCAACGCCAGGGTCACGCCGAAATCGCCTGCGAGTCTGGCTGCCTCCGTCAGGCTCGCACGGCACCAGGCCCAAGTCTGTTCGGCCGAAAATCCGTGATGCTCGTCTTTCCACACGGCCTTCGCGAAATCGTAACTGCCGCCGCCTTCGGGCAGCAGCGTGACGCCCGGCCAACCCAGGAAGACGCGCAGCACGTTTGCGCCCAGGTCGCCCGTCATGCGCATCAACTCCCGCGTATAAACCAACTGGGATTCGCGGTGCTCCGGAATGGGGCTGCTGAAATCGTTGTTGGCGGCCACGGCATAGATCTCGAGGCCCCGGTCGGCGGCCATGCGGCGGAGTTCGCGGCAACGCGCCCGCGGCATATCGAGGGGATTGCCATGCGGACGTTTGCCGTCGATCTCCACGCCCTGGTATCCGAACTTGTGAGCGCGTTCGACGACTTGCTCGACTGTCAACGCATCGCCGCGATACCAGACGCCGCCATACGTAATACTGTACAAGCCGATTTTCACATCGGCTGCCGGCGCCGCCGCGCGGGTCAAGTCTGCCGCCGCCAGTGTACCGGCTGCCAGCGCCGCGGTTTGCACAAATCCGCGCCGGCTGATTGGACTTCGATCGTTATTCATCATGCGAACACCTCGCTCACAAGCCTTAATTATGGCATCCGCAATCTCGCGCGTGGTCTGCTCATCCCCCAGCAGCGCGCGATGCGGCAGCCAGAAGGCATCGCTAATACACGCTTCGGCAACGGGGCAAGGCTCCACGCGGCAGCCGCCCTCCCGATACAGCGGATTGCCGTAGAGCGGATGCGGATAGAACGGCGCACAAGGCACGCCCTGCGCGGTCAGCGCGCGATGAAAATCGTCGCGTGTGCGGCCCAGGCGTTGCGCGTCGATACGGCCCAGCAGCAGATACCACGAGTTGGCGTTCTGCTGCGGTGGCACAGCCTGAAAGGCCAGCCCCGTCACATCGGCCAACTCCGTGCGCAGCAGTACGGCGTTGCGGGTACGGCGGCAGATCTGTTCCGGCAGCCGCTCAAGCTGCGCCAGCAGCACCGCCGCCTGCAATCCTGTGATGCGATAGTTGCTGCCCAGCGCGTAGTGATGGAACCAGCCGCCGCCCGGCTTGCGGCCCTGGTCCATGATGGACCATGCGCGCTCGGCGAATGCCGCGTCGCTTGCCGTCAGCATTCCGCCTTCTCCCGCCGTCATCACCTTTGAATTCTGAAAACTGAACGAGCCGGCCAGGGCCAGGCTGCCCGCGCGGCGGCCGCCCCATTCCGAGCCGTGCGCGTGCGCCGCGTCTTCGATCAGCGCCAGACCGTGTTCCGCGGCCAGCGGCGCGAGCCGGTCCAGGTCCGCGATGGCGCCGCCGAAATGTACCGCGATGATGGCCTTCGTCCGCGGCGTGATGGCGGCGGCGGCGCGTTCCGGGTCCATATTGAAACTTAGCGTCTCGATATCCACGAACACGGGCACTGCACCCACGCGCGACACCGCCATGGCCGTGGAAACGAACGAAATGGCGGGCACGATCACCTCGTCGCCCGAGCCTACGTCCGCCGCGCAGAGCGCCATCTCCAGCGTGACCGTGCCGTTCATGGCCGAGACGGCATGCGCGCAATGCGTGAAGGCGGCGAACTCGCGCTCCAGCCGCTTGACGAAGTCACTATGGCCGCCCCAGCGCCCGCTCTCCAGCACCTCGCGCAGCAGTTCGAGTTCGCGGTCTGTCGAAACCGGCCAATTGGGTATCTGCATCTTACATTCCCTGCAGGAAACGATTGAACTGCTTCTCGCGGCCCAGTGTGGTCACTGGGCCATGTCCCGGCACCACCACGGTCTCATCCGGCAGCGCGAAATATTTGTCGTGAATCGATTTCAGGATCTGGTCGCCATCGCCGAAAGGCAGATCGGTGCGCCCGATGCTGTCGCGGAACAGCGTATCGCCCGCCACCAGCTTCTTCTCGGCGGGCAGCCACAGGCTGATGCTCCCCGGTGTGTGCCCCGGCGTATGCAGCACGTGGAACTCCGCGCCCGCCGCGCGCAGGATATCGCCATCGCGCGCCGGCGCATCGATTACGGTGCGCTCCGGCGTGCGCACGCCCAGCCACGCTGCCTGCAGTTCCATCATGTCCTGCAGCTTGTCGTCGTTTTCATTCATGTAGACCGGCGCGCCAGTGGATGCGTGGAGCTTGTGCGCACCGCCGATGTGGTCGATGTGCGCGTGCGTGATCACGATGGCCTGCACGCGCAGGCCGTGGCGCGCCACTATACGTTCGATCTCGGCCAGGTTGTCGCCCGGATCGATCACCAGCGCGTCCCCCGACTGCTCGTCGCCGAAAATCGAGCAGTTGCATTGCAGCATGCCCACCGGCAGGATCTCATGCACCATAAGTAACGATTGTATAATCAACCCATGTTCGAAACCCTTGGCATCTTTATGCGCTGGTTGCATATCGCGTCGGTCGCGACGCTGATTGGCGGCATGTTGTACGGCTGGCTGGTGCTGGTTCCGGCCACCGGCGTTCTGGCGGCGGAGGCGCGCAAAGCGC
>DATNMW010000216.1:0-14970 GCA_035602155.1 Bryobacteraceae bacterium
CGTCGGTTTCCGCCAGCCACTCAATGACATGCGGATCGGGTTGCGGCTTAACCCATTCCGAGATCACGTTGGTGTCCAGCAGAAAACTCACAAGTCGATCTCGCGGGGCCCATCCTTAGACCGCTCGATGCGCAGGCCCGAGTTGCGCAATGGAGACGCGGCGAAGAACTCCGCGAGGTTGCCTTTGCGTTTCGTCTTGCGCTCCCATTCTTCCACGGAGACGATCACTGCCACATGGCGGCCGTTGCGCGTGATGGTTTGCGGACCTTGCGAAATTACCCGATCGATCACTTCGCTCAAGCGCGCCTTGACGGCTGCGACGGGCCACTCTTCTGCTTGCTTAGCTGGGGCAGTTCCTGTGCTGGTCATATTGGTCACTATGGTCATCATACACCATCAGCCCATTTTGCGTCAATAGGAATTCGCGATCGCCAATTCCCAAGTCTGTCCCACCAAATCCTGCGAGCTTAAGGTGAAGAGCCTGTACTTCTTGTGGGAGCTAAAGCAGAGGGCTGAGGTGGGCTACGCCCAACCGCCTGTGCCGAACACCGCAATCTCGTTGGGCAGATTTACAACTACCCGCGAGAGCAGGAGGAGGCCACGACAGCACGCTTGACATATTCCGGGCGCGAGGTAAGTGCAGACAAAGAGTCCGTCGGCGGGATGCACTTCCCAAAAAGGCCGCGTCAGTCCGCACTTGAACCCTCCGAGCCCTCCCTGGCTTGGGCTGGTAGTTTGTTAGGAGAGCAGCCGCGATTCGCTATCCACTACTTCGTTGGACTTCCACCTGCCATACCCAGGGTACGACGGCGCTGTCACTGTGCGCTTCCATGCCCCGCAGTACCGCATCCGTGTTTGCCGTCGCGCGATCGGGGAAGCACCACATCAGGGCGTAAGAAGCGTCCAGGACGAAGGCGCTCACTCGCGCCCCTCTTCAATCAGTTCCTTGATGGAGAGCTCGCCGAGCGTCAGACCCTCGCGCAACTCCCATAAGCGCGACCTTCGCGGCGGCGTGTCCGGGGAGTCCGCCGCGATCGTATGATTCGGGAGGGTGGCGATGGCCGTCTCGATAAACTCGTCCACCGACCGGAACGCCCCGGCGCGGATGGCCTCCTCGATGGCTCGTTCCTGATCGGGTTGTAGGGTGATCGTCACGATAGTCCTCCCTCGATACCCCCACCTGCCGCGCTGGCGTCCAGTCCAATTGCCATATACGATGTTACCGTGCGCTGCGGCCGACCGTCCGCTTCTGGGGCGTTATCCCTCCGCCGATGCCGGTCCTCTCGGCCGCGGGATCGACGCGGCTGCCTGATTCAACGCTCGCATGGATAGTCCTAGTAGTCAACCAAGCGACAGCGCATCGAAGAGTTGCTCGAAGTTGCGCTTCGTATGCTGACCCATCGCTTGGATGAGCTCGCCACGCCTCGGGGAGTAGAACAGCGCATGTAGCATCCGCTCAAAGCTGGAGTTAGGCGGAAGTTCCAGCTCCGTTCGGACCATTACTATGTCTGCACCATCGAAGAGATCCTGCATGATCCGGCGCTGGCGTCCAGGCGCTGCAGGGAGCAGCCGGAAGGTCCGCGCAGCGATCTCGGGTCCAAAGAGGTCGACCGCTTGGGCGTGCCGGCTCCGGCCTTCCTCATCGTTGTCCCAGAGCACCCGGAATTCCACCTGCCACGCGATCAGCAGCGAGACGTAGAACTTGATTGAGTCGGCCCCAACCGACGGGAGCACCGACACCGGCCGCGAGTTGCGGAACAACTCAATTGCGAAATAGTCATATATTCCTTCGGTAATCACCGTCGCCCGTGTGCTAATCAGGTCTAGCGCAAACGGCCTTATCCGGAGAGCGTCCAGGACGGGCTGAAGCGCAGAGCGGTTGTCCGAAGTTCCGCGATAGTTGGGAATCGGAGTCAAGGTAACATTACCGTTGCCATCCTTATCCGCGACAGTGATGCTGCTCACTGGAATCACTTCAGGGTCGAGCAGGTAATGCGAATGGGTACAGTAAATCACTCGGTTAGATTGGGAAAGGTTCCGAAGCTTCTGGCAGAGCTTGCGCTGGGCGACAGCGTGCAGGTACGATCCCGGCTCGTCCAGCAAATAGACGGTGTGCGCGTCGTCCCCCATAACCTTTGGGTTGAACTCAAGCTTCATCACAAAATTGAAGAACCAGTAGAAACCCTTGCTTCGGTCACTGATGAAAAAGAAGTGTTCGTCGCCGGCGCTATCGGTCTCGATCACCTCGAACTTAATGTAGTTCCGGACGATCTTCTGAACGCTGGCTTGTGGCTGGGCGCTCGTCGCCGGTTTGACGAGCGGTTGCGGCGGGGACGGGAACCTGGGCTGGGTGGGCGGCAGCGGAGCGGCCTTGGCTGGGACCTGGACCACCTCCTCGCGATAGAAGTCTATGCATATTTTGAGAGCGTCACGGTCGTCGAGCCGGAAGGACTGCCATTCCTTTGTGAGCGTTTCGTTTAAGCGGCGCTGAACCTTTGCGAGCACTGTCTTGCGCTGGCGCTCTTCGAGCGTCGGTAGCTCGAACACGGAGAAAGTATTGTTCGTTTGATTGAACAGTTGCTCGACGATGGAGAGCCAGCCCGCGGCGTTCTTGCCGTCGCCGGACACGATTTCGATCCTTTCTTCGATCTTATCCCGGAAATCGTCGAAAAACAGGATGTACGGGAGTGATCTTATGATGCTGCGGGCGAGAGCGTCTTGCACGTGGGGCGATCCAAGCCGGTCTGAATCAAACGAGTACTTCATGCTCCTCAGATCCCGGCGAATGGCCAGGGCCGTTGGGATCCCGCGCCGCTTTCTCACTGCGATCAAGTCGGGCTTAAGGGCCTCGTTGCTCTTTTCGCAATCCGTTATGGCCTCGTCGAGTTCTGGCTTAGTTATGTCAAGGTGGCCTCTATAGTAGCGGGCGGCGATGAGGTGCGGTAGAGGTTCGAGGTGTCCTTCAGGTGCCGACCGCCGTCGTTGAGGTGGTCGTTGAAACAGTCGAACGCGAAAATAGCGTGCAGAACGGTGGTCTTGCCTGATTCATTTACGCCGATGATCGGCGTCAGTGCACGCTTCTCAACGTCGATCTCGAGTGGGCCGGTGATAGCCCGATAATTTTTGATCAGGAACCGCTTGTAGTGCACTGGGGCCTCCGGCCGATCACATCAGGCTGGCTCGAAACAGGCCACACCAACGCAGTCCCGCAGAGCGCCACTACGAGGTCTGGGAAGCTATCAAGCGTACATGCTTAGTGTAACCCGCGGCGCGCCAGGCTTAGCGTCTCCGAGGTCCCTCAATAAGCCAGCACGCGCTCCATCTCCGCCACCAGATCCTCCACCTGCGGCAGAATCGCATTCTCCACCTGCGGCTGGTACGCCACCCAAGTATCCAGCGCGGCAACCCGACGCACCGGCGCATCCAGGCGGTCGAACAACTCATCCGCGATGCGCGCGGCGATCTCCGCGGCATACCCGAACGACAGGCAGTCCTCGTGCGCGATAATCACCCGGTTGGTCTTCTCCACCGACGTGCGGATGGCGTTCCAATCGAACGGCGCGAGCGACCGCAGGTCGATCACCTCCACGCTGATGTCCGGATTCTTGCGCTCTACCAGCAGCGCGGCTTGCTGCGATTTCTGCACCAGCGCACCATAGGTGACCACCGTCAGATCGTGCCCCGGCTTCACGATCCGCGCGCTGCCGAACGGAATGGTGTAGTCCGGGCCGGGATGCGGCGAGCGGTTGTAAGGCTCGCGATACAGCCGCTTGTGCTCCAGGAACATCACCGGATCGTCGCAGCGAATCGCGGTGCGCAGCAGCCCGCAGGCATCCAGCGCGTTCGACGGCATGATCACGCGCAGGCCGGGCAGATGCGTGAACTCCACCTCGCCGCATTGGCTGTGGTAAATGGCGCCGCCATTCAGATAGCCGCCGATGGGCACGCGCAGCACGAACGGGCAGGCGAAGGTTCCGTTGGAGCGCCAGCGCATGGTGGCCATCTCGTCGCGGATTTGCATCATCGCGGGCCAGATATAATCGAAGAACTGGATCTCGGCCACCGGCTTCAGGCCGCGCACCGCCATGCCGATGGCGCGCCCCACGATGGCAGCTTCCGCGAGCGGCGTGTTGAAGGCGCGCTGCCCTCCGAACTCGCTCTGCAATCCGTGCGTGACCTTGAAGACGCCACCCTTGCCCTTCACCACCGCAAGGTTTTGCTCGCGGCTGCAATCCGCCACATCCTCGCCGAAGGCTATCACGCGCGGATCGCGGCGCATCTCCTCATGCAGGGTCGCATTCAACAGATCGACCATGGTCTTCGGCTCGCCGGTGAATTCAGCGGGCGCGTTGAACTCTTCCGAAGTGGGATCGACCTTCTCGGAGTACAGGTGCCGCATGGCGGAATCGCGCGCAGCCGGATCGGCGTGCAACGCCTGCTGCGCGGCATCGTGCACTTCGCGGTCGACCTCCAGCGTGATGCGCCGCAGCGCGTTCTGGTCGAGTACGCCCTCGTCCAACAGAAACCGGGGAAAGCGCGCCAGCGGATCGCGCGCCTGCTCGGCCTCGCGCTCGGCGGAAGTCTTGTAATGCCGCTCGTCGTCGGAGAGCGAATGCGAGTAGGGCCGGATGGTGTGCGCGTGCACCAGCGCCGGACCGCGCCCGTCGCGGCAGTACTCGACAGCCGCTTGCACGGCTTCATAGGACGCCAGGAAATCGCAGCCGTCCACCTCCCGCTGGAACAGTCCGGGGAATCCGGAAACCAGCGCCGAAATGTTCGCGCCGGCGGTCTGGCATTCCACCGGAACCGAGATGGCATAGCCGTTATCTTCGATCAGGAACAGAACCGGCAATCGATTGAGACACGCCGCATTCAAGGATTCCCAAAACTCGCCCTCGCTGGTGGCGCCCTCGCCGCTGGCCACCAGGGTGACCGCATCGCCATCCGGTGACAGATAGCGATTCGCCTCGGCGCATCCTACGGCTTGCACAAATTGGGTGCCGGTGCATGAGGAAGTGGAGACGATGTTGACTCGGGCATCGCCCCAGTGGGAAGGCATCTGGCGTCCGCCGGAAGCCGGGTCGTCCGCCGCGCCCACCGCCTGCAACAGCATATCGAGCGGCGACACGCCCAGGGTCAGGCAGAGCGCGCGGTCGCGATAGTAGGGAAAAATCCAATCGTGACCGGGGCGCAGGCACATGCCCGCCGCCACTTCCACCGCTTCATGGCCGGCTCCGCTGATCTGGAAAAAGATACGGTTCTGCCGTTTCAGAGCGACTTCGCGATCGTCCAGGCGCCGCGACGTCTGCATGATGCGGAACGCGGCGATCAGTTGCTCGGGCTCCAGCCCGTGCCATTTCGCGCTGGCGCTCCCCGGTGCGGTGGTCATGGCTGTGGTGACGGCCGTGGTAATGGTGGCCAAACGGAGTCCCTCCCCACAATTAGTGTAGCCGAGCTTGCGCCAATGGAACAGTATTTACAGCGGAATTGTGGCGGACTTTCGTGGTGCGGACGGCCACTGCCAGTGCCGCCAAATACAGCAGCCCGCCGGCCAGCAGGGTCTGGACCAGTCCCAGATAGATGGCGCACACCAGCGATCCGACCGAACCCAGCACGCTGGAGGCGGCATTCAGCGACCAGGCCCACCGGACGGACGGCTTGTGCCATTCTTCCAACCGCTTCAACGCGGTGGGGAACGGCATCCCCATCACAAAGCCGGCGGGCGAGATCAGCGCCACCGTGATCGCGAATTTCAGTGCCAGCGGCAAGCCCACGCCTGCCTCCAGCAGCGGCGTAACCACGGCCGCCAGCAGCGCCACCAGTACGGCGATCAGAACCAGCGCGCGGTACAGGCGGCGGTCGTCGTCCCCCAGAATCCGCCGGCTGAAATAGCTGCCCAGGCCGCTCGAGACCAGCATGGAGAAGATCACCACCGTGAGTGCATAGGTGGGGTGTCCCAGGAAAAGCACGAACTTCTGGATCAGTGCCATTTCGATCAGAATGTAGCCCGCGCCGATGCACAGGAAGTAGAGCAGGAACGTGAGCACGCCCTTATGCCGCGGCAAGCGCGTGCCCAGCACCACCGGCGGCAGCGCCAGGATGATGGCGGTCGCCAGTACGCTGATCGCCATCAGTGCGTATAGCAGGGGCACCGCTTTGTTGATCTTGTAATCGGCCGACCGCCGCGATGCGTTGGCCAGGAACGCCAGGATGTCGCGCGGCTGCACTGTATAGAAGAAGAACGGCTGGTTATCGCTCACCGGCGTGATATTGTACCGGTAATTCCGCTCGTAGCCCGCCGGATCGGAGCTGCGCAGAAGGTCGGTGAACTGGCCGGGGATGCGTTCGTCCGGCAGGTAGATGGGCTGCATATTGGCCGCGATCATGGCCGCCCGGGCGCGCGCCACATCGGCGGGATCGAACGGCTGCCGCGAAATCAACACGGTATCTTGCGCGCCCCAGCCCTGCGTGGAGCCTTCGCGGCCTACGATCGCGTGCCGCCACGGTTCCGGTTCGCCCAGTTGGTTCAGCGCCGCCATAGCCAGCGAGACCAGCCGCAGGGATTCGCGCGGCGGATCGAGCCCCCAGCGCGTGAAGGCGCACATCCCGTCGTCCGTCAGATGCAGCAGGTAGTCGCGGAGCGCGTCGGTAGTATAGAGGTTGTTCTCCGAAAGGGCGAAGGCGCCGGCCGCGGTGGAGGCCCAGGTATCCACCAGGGTGGCCTGCACCACCTGATACCGCTCCTGGCTGCGGCGTACAAAGCTGCGGCCGTCTTCCACGAAGATGCGCACGTCCGGACGCAGATAGATGCCGCGGCTCTGTTGCACATATTTATCGCGCATCACGGTGGTGGCGATGATGGGGTTGATTTCCACGCCGGTGATATCGCGGCTGCCGGAAGCCAGCGCGCGGGCGATGTCCCAACCGCCGCCGGGTCCGATAACCAGCGCTTTAGCGCCGGGGCGCACGGCATAAGGCAGCGCCGGACCCTCTTCCAGCAGTTCGTGTCGCTCGCGCGCGGTGAGATGCGCGAAATCGAAGCTGGCGATGCCGGTGGAAGCGTCCGCATCGATGAATATGGAGTGGTTGCGCACGGCGATGCGCGAGAAGCTGTTCCACTGCACGAACTCTTCCTTCTTCAGCTTCTGGCCCTTCGCGTAGCGGATGGCGATGATGTCGTGCGTGCCGTTGTAGAACACGAAAGAGAAGACGGCCAGCGCCAGCGCCACAGCGGCCGCGCGCAGCTTCACCGAGCCCGCCATACTGTGCCAGATGGCGCCCGCGGCGGCGAACAGCACCGACACGAACATCACCGTGCTGGTGCCGCCGAAGTGATTCAGGAAGGGAACCAGCAGCAGGCATCCGCCGGAAGCGCCCAGCAGATCGAAGAAATAAACGCGGTCGATGCGCTCGACGGTTTCCGAGATGGCCAGCGAGACGATCGTACCGGAAACGAAAAAGGGCAGGGCAGTAGTGAAGTAGACCAGGGTCAGTCCCCAGGCGCCCGGCTCCTCTTTCTGCGCGACGACCACTGCCAGCGCCAGCATTACCAGCAGGCTGTTGAGCATGCTGAAATAGCCGAGCTTGCGGAATAGCGGCGTCTTCCAGCCAGCCACGATGTAAGAAAAAACGCCGCCCACGCCCAGGCCGAACAGGGCGATGGATATGGCCAGGAACGCGAAATGGTAGTAGAAAACCACCGAAAAGATGCGGGTCAGCGATAGCTCCAGCAGCAGCGTCGCCAGCGTGGTCAACGCTACGCCCAGATAGAGGTGCGGCCACGGGATAGAGGAACGAGAAGAAGAGGGCAAAGCTTTATCTTTGAATGTATCATGATGTATGGATGAAGCATGTTAGCTCTGAACTGGCGCGCATAGTGGCAGCGGCGGAATTCCTATTGCGGCAGTGGCAGAAGCAATTGCTGGGACACCTGTTCGATTCGGCCTCGAACAACTCACCAGCGATTCGTGCGGGAGGCGTCGGCTGAACGATGGCGGTGGACCTTTGGGCGAGTTACACCCGCTATCTGGCGCACGTGCTTTCGCTTCGATACATGGCCGAGGGTTATGCGGGGTACCTGGCGTATCACCTGGATCGTCCTGAAAATAAACTGAGGCGGGCAGCAGCATGGGCTTGTCGGTACACTGCCCGCAAAGTCGCTCGGTATCAGCCAAAGGCTTGACTTGTAACGGACCCGCTCCTGCTTCCCGACCTACCAGCGTGGCCTTGCCCGACCCGCCGGTCCAGTGAACGGGACCTTGGGCTCCGGAACGCGCGAGCCAGCTCTGGTCCCAATACCGTGCCACAGAGGTCCATTGAACGTCGCAGATCGGCCGCTGCCAGATTGGTTTCGAATAATCGAGTATCGGGATTATAACTGCACGCCGGCCCACGGATTCAGAACCTCAACGCCGCAATCCTCGAAGTCGCGAACATCGCGAGTGGCAACAGAGGCCCCGCGTGAGAATGCAATTGCAGCAATCTGCGCGTCAAGATCGCCGATCGGCCGTCCACTGGAGCGGCGCCTCGCTGCAAGGCGCGAGAAGGCCCGCGCGGCCTGCTCGTCGAAGGGTAGAATACGACCCGCAAACTCTACCTTCAGCATGGATTCGATATCCGCCTGAAGCGCGGCTCGGCGCTTGCCGGCAGGGAGTAGTTCAACTCCATACAGGATTTCAGCCTCGGTAATGGTTGTGATGCATAGCAACTCCTGCGGGCAAGACGCCATCCACGACAAAACCTGGGCCGAAGGCTTGGGATTCATCACCTCCGAGACGACATTCGTGTCCAGAACGATCATTCGTCGAAACTGGGCGGGTCGGTCGGGGGCTGGCGTGGGTACTCCGGCAGTTCCACTCCTCCCAGATGGGCGAATCTGGCACGAATGGCATCCGCCAGGTTCTGCGCGTTAGGTGGCTGAGTGTCGGCCGCGATCTTCAAGATGTCGCGCACTTCCGCCTCCATGGACCGGCCATGCCGGGCCGCGCGCATCCGCAGCCGGGTTTTGGTCGCCTCATCCAAACGGCGTATTGTGATGCTCGCCATGAGTCAATGGTAGCATTGCTATCTTTCACTGGGGCCCATCCCGTCGCCAGGGCCTTCAATTCCGGCCGCAGACGACGCTTGACTTGCGAAGTCTTGATACGGATCTGTTCCCGGGCCTTGACAGCACTACTGCACAACTGCTATACTGAACTTGTGGCTAATTATAAGCAAGCCAGTCAATTGAGACCGAGGCGAAAGGAGCAAGAAGAAAATGGCCCGCGTTCAGGTCATCAACGAGACCACCGACAACACCACCGATCCTAAGCCGGTTGAGTGGACGTTGTGGTTTCAGTGGTGCCGATATTTCTACGACGACAGCACAATGGAATACGGCTACCGCTTCATCTGGAAGCGGCCCCAATCTGAGGGAGGTTCACTTCAGGCGGCGAGGGGCCAGGCAAGAATCCCGTCCATCGCATTGCTTGAGCGACTGGTTGGCCAGGCGCGGGCAGCGGGATGGGGAGAATACAACGCGGATGACTTTACTGTACGACAACGCATGGATGCTCTGCAGGTGGAGCAGATTCGGCTGGGCAACGCCCAGAGGGATCGCGTATTATCCGGACTTCCCAGGATGCCCGATTGGGATGCCCAGATCGCTGAGAACTCCGAGGAGATAGCGGCGTTAAGCAAAAGACTGAGCTACTGACAGTTCTGCCTGGTTTTCTTCCGGCTGCAGGCGATTAGTCCGGGTGTGCCGAATGGTACGGCAGTCGGCGGCGCCTGGATAGTGCAACAAAAAGGGCCATTATGTACATGTACGGCAGGAGTGGGATACCATACTCGTCAAATTAAGAGAGAGGAGGATCGGATGGCCATCTACGGGATTGGCGCTTATTACACCGATACTGATGTGTCGGCAGAGTTTGTCAACGGTCGTGTTGCATGTGTAGGCTGGCCCCGTGAAGACGCTCCGGCAATTCACCGGCTGCTGGAGCACATCAAGACGGGAGATATTATCTACATCAAGGCCCACCCTCCTGGAAGGAGCCTCACTGTGAAGGCAGTAGGCATCGTCGAAAGGGAACCTGTGGAAGATTTCACAGGTCTTGGCCGAGGTCTCCATGTTCGATGGCTGTGGAGTGGGTTAGAAACTTTGCAGGAATCGACGCGGGAGAAGTACAATGTGCGGGCGAACACGCTGTATGAAGAGTTTAGCGGGGTGGTACAGACACGAATTCTAGCTTTGTTGTTCTCGGCGCTTGGAGGCGCTGAGTGCCAGCAAAGCCAGCGGCTACAGGGGTGACATTTTCCATGTGCCATGTAAGTATCGCAGGAACACCAGGTTAGTTAGATCGTCGCACGAGAGGCACGGAGAGATCCGGCAATCGGTACAAATTTCCGGTTCGCCGACATACAGTACGACCTGGCGCGGGAATCGCCCGAACAGCCGGGTATTCGGCCATGCGTAGCGGCATGCCCGCGTCATTGCCGCTTTGCAGTTCCACGTGGACCAAACCGCCGTCGACGGCCTCGGCGAGAAGGTCCAATCGCCGGTTCTGCACTCTTGGCAGTTCCACATTCAGCCACTTCGCGACCGCGGTGCCGGTCAGCTCGCGCATGGTGAGCGAGGCTTGACCCTGCAACAGCAGCTTGAGTGCGACATCGTATTCCTGCATCGGACTTACGGACAGAAGTGGAATACCAGCGGCCTTTTTCTCATCCGCGAGAAGAGGACTTCAGTATGCCGTCACCAGCGCCCTCAGATTCCGCCCGCAAATGACGCTTGCCTGGAGCTTGTCGCCGCCCGGCCCCGCCCAGTGCGTCTCCAGGCTGAGCCAGCCCTTGTAGCCATCCTCCGCGAGCGCGCGGATCTGGCCCTGCCAATCGATACCGCCCTCGCCCAGCGCACACCAGATGGGACGGCGGCCCTCCACGCGGCAATCTTTAGCATGCACGTGCGCGATGCGCTGCACGGGCATGCTCCGGTATCCATCCGGATAAGGCGTCTCACCTGAAACATAAGCGTTGGCCGGATCCCAAACTACTTTCAAATTCGGATGCGCCACGGCTTCCAGCACGCGCGCCGTCTCCGCGCCGGTGGCGACGTTGCAGGCGTGCTCGTTCTCGATGCCGATAATGCGTCCATGCCGCGCGGCTTGCTGCGCCAAGTTCTCCAGCGCGCGCGCGATGCGTTCGAAGCACTCCTGGGGCCGCACCGCGCGCCAATACGAAAATACGCGCACGATGCGCGCGCCGGTACGCTCCGCAATCTCAAGCGCGCGGTCGGCCAGGCGCGGCTGATCTTCGAAGGTATAGGCGGCGGCGAAGACGTCCTGCTGAAAACGCGCGTCCACATCGGGAGAATCCGGCAGAACGCACTTCAGCAGGGGCGACGCAATGGAAACGATTTCCAGGCCTTGGCGCTCCACAATCTCGCGGGCGCGATCCAACTCCGAGTCAGTGAGGTCGATGACGTTCTTTCCGAAAATCATGCGCAACTCGGCGCCGGTCACCCCGATCTCCGCCATCGAACGCGCCGCGGTCTCGATATCCGGCGAAAACTCGTCGGTGATGGCGGCGATGGGGAACAGTTGGGGCATATCCGCTCAGCTCCGCATGCGCAACAGCAAGTACAGTCCGGTCAGGGAGAATAGCGCATCCGGAGACCATGCCGCGATGGCGGGCGGCAACTGATTCACGTCCCCGATCTTCTCGAACAGCAGCCCGATGCCCCAGTAAGTAATGGCGATGCCGATACTCACTCCGATGCCTGCCATGGCGCCGCGATTGCCGACCAGGAACGCGAACGGGATCGAAATCATCGCCATAATCAAAACGAACAGCGGCACCGAAAACTTCTGGTAGAACTGGACCCGCAGCTTGACCGTGTTGAATCCGCTTTGCTGCAGATCGCGGATGTAACTATCCAGTTCCCGGAAATTCATCTGCGAATCCTGCTTCACTTCTTTCAGGAAATAGCTGGGGGCCTCGATCAACTCCGGGAACGTCTGTGCCTGGAATGGCGTCAAGGGTATGCTCTGGTTGCCGTGAAATTCGCGCCGCCAGCCGTTTTCGAAAACCCATGTCTTCAATGAAGCCTGCCAATGCGCCCGTTCGGCCGATATCTGCCGTACCAACTGGTAAGTGTTCGGCTCCAGTTCGTAGACGATCACACCGCCCATGACATTTTCATCCTTGTCGAAAAACTTGTAGTAGTAAATGCGCGGTCCTTTTCCGAAAATCCACTTACGTTCCGGGCTTAGATAAGTCTGCACCGCGCGGCCCTTGATCTCGTTGCGCAGCGCATCCTGACGGCGGTTGGCTTCCGGCACGTAGTAGTGATCGAATGCGAACAGGCCGCCGCTGAGGAAACTGCTGGCCACCAGGATGGGGATCGCCAGGCGGTGCAGGCTGACGCCGCAGGCTTTGAACGCGGTCACCTCGTTGTGCTTGGTCAACACGCCGAAGGTCACTAGCACGCCGACCAGCACGCTGATGGGCAGCGTCTTGTAAATCAACTGCGGCGTCAGAAAAAAAAGATAGGTAAATACTTTGGTCAACGAAATCTGGTTTCGTACGATGTCGCCCAGCAACTCGAAGAAGTTGTAAATCTGGCTCATCGATACGAAGCTCGCCAGTACTACCACGAAATAGAACACGAAGTTCGTAAGTATGTAGGTGTCCAGAATCTGGGGCAGCAGCGGCCAACGAAAGCCCCTTGACCTGGCCCCGCCCCCGCTTTCCGGCACAAACCGTCCGCGCAAGCGGTTCAGCCCAGTGTTGAAAGCGTCTTTCAATGCACCCACAAAATCGTGCCCGCCGGGCGTCTCCATGCGCGCCACCGAGATTATCCCAGCCACCAGGAACACCGCATTCGGCAGCCACAACGCAACCTCCACCGTCAGCGCCCGCTGGCGGGCCAGGTTCACCAACGTGATGAACGCCAGATAGTAACAGAAGAACGCCAGAAAGACGGCGGTCACGTATCCGCCCGATTTGCCGCCCTTGCGCGAGGATACCCCCAACGGAATGCCCACCAGCGCCAGCACCAGGCAGGCAATCGGCAGCGCCAAGCGCCGATGCAACTCGATGCGCGCCTCCACCCAGTCCGGACCGGTCGCCGAGTAGCGCCGCAGTTCGCGCGTGTTCATCTCGCTGAAGGGCCGCCGCGCGCCGGGCACGGGAGGCGCCGCATACAGCGCCTGCGCCACAACCGGTGAAAAGCTGTCATAGCCCTTCAAATCCTTTCCCATCTCGTGATTTCCGGCGTTCCGCATGGAAAGCTGCAGGCGGTTGTGCTCCGGATCCGGCACGGCGATGGCTTCCTGCGCCACCGTGACCAGAGGTCCCTCGGCTTTGTCGCCCATGCCGCTGGTGCGCTGCTCCGGAGGCGTCAGATCCGCCAGAAAGACGTTGCGCCAAACCACTACCGCGCCCGGACGCACATCCCCCACGTACAAGATCGTATTGGGGAAGTCCTCGTCGAATACCCGCGGCTCAATATCGGCGCTGACCTGCGAGGCGGATAGCTTGTCCAGAATGTCTTTGCTCACGCGCACGGAAAGGGGCGTCAGCCGCAGCGTCATCGTTCCGGCAACCAGCATGGCGAGGAACGCGAACAGCATCACCGGCAGTACCACCTTGCGGCTGGAGCAGCCGGCCGCCCGCATGGCCGTGATCTCGCCGTCCGTCGCCAGGCGTCCCAACCCCACCAGGATGCCCACCAGCGCGCCGAACGGGATCGTTAGCGGCAGCAGCGGCGGCAGCGACAGCGCAAACAGATAAAGCACCGTTTCCGGCCGCGGCGATGTGCGCACCAGCACTTCGAACAGCTTGCCCACGCCCTGCAGGAAAATAATCGACGTCGCCAGCGCCATGCCGATCAGCGAACTGGAGATGATCTCGCGGAAGATGTAGCGGCCCAGGATGCGCATGCGTTTACGGGTTGCCGGCCTCGGCCCGCAGATCCGGCGCAGGCACAATGGGGAGCTTCGGCAGCTCTTCATCGGTCGGATGCAGTTCCACGTCGTCGATCAGCACAGACGGCGCGATCGCGCAGCTCTCCGCCACATAGCTTGCGCCACCGATCAACGCAAACGGCGCCTGGTTATTCAGGAATTCGAACACATTGTTATCGTCGCCCGCAGCCACGATATCTTTCAGCGAGCGCGCGTTCAGGCCGCGGAACCGCACGCCGCGCACCAGTTCTTCCCTGCCATCGGGATATACCTTGTAAACCAGGACTGGGGCGCTTACCGGATGACCGCCCGACTGCCCGGAGTTGCTCAGCACACGCCTGACTTCTTCGACCGATGCGGACGACGGGAAATCCATCTTGCGCACGATCACGCCATATGGCTTGTTGCGCTGCCGGCACATTTCGATGAGTCTCTTCTTGAGATCCTGCACCGGGACGGTTTCCCTGGCGCGCACAAAAAGGTTGCCGATGGCCGCGCCATTGGCGCCAAAGCTGCCGGGCAAACGCGCCCTTCCATTGGAGCCTGTAAACCCCGGCTCCGGCTGCCGCGTGAGCAGGAACGCCTTCAGCACGCCCTTTTCCACCAGCGCCAACGGCCCAGGAGCCACACCTTCGCGATCCACTTCGTAGCTGCCGAAAAGTGGACGGCCATGCCATTCTTTTTGCGTGGGATCGTCCACCACATCAAACCACTCCGGCAAGATGCGCGCGCCTTGGCGGCCCTCCAGCTCACTCGCGGGCACAGCGCTATTACGGCCCGGCTCCATCACGGGACGGCGGGTCAGAGCCAGGTTCGCGCCCAGAACTTCGGCGAATAACTGCGCTCCGGCCGTGCCTTCAAACAGAACCGGACCGGAATAGTCCTCGCCTTTCGGAGCGCTAGCTCGGGCCGTCAGACTGGCCGCCAATGCCGCGATGCCGCGGCGCAGCTCCGGCTCGGCCGGCATGCGGTCGAAATCGAGCGATTGGAAAACCACGGCGTCGTGCAGCACCATTCCGTCCTG
>DATNMW010000217.1:0-12904 GCA_035602155.1 Bryobacteraceae bacterium
CCCTGCCGATAAAATCAACAGCCACTAAATCGCACTCAATCGCCATGATAAATCGATGCCGTTGGTTTGTATTCCTTACTCCGCCATTTCTGGTGGCCTTGCTGGGACACGCCGTCTTCGCGCAACAGATCAACCCCACGGGTCGGTATCCCGGCAGCTTGCTGTCCGGTTTGCGCTGGCGCGATGTCGGCCCCATGCGCGGCGGCCGCACGTATGCAGTCGCGGGTCACGCCAGCCAGCCCGACACCTTTTATTCCGGTTCGGTCGGCGGCGGCGTGTGGAAGACCGAGAACTCCGGGCGTACCTGGTTTCCCATCTCCGATGAAGGGATTCCGATCGGCTCGATCGGCGCCATCGCGGTCGCTCCCTCGGACGCCAACATCGTCTACGTAGGCACCGGCGAGCCCGACATCCGCAGCCAGAATTCCTACGGCATCGGCATGTTCAAATCCACGGATGCGGGCAAGACCTGGACGCATATCGGCCTCGAAGGCACCCGACAGATCGGGCGCGTCGCAGTAGACCCTCTGAACCCGAATCGCGTTTACGTGGCGGCGCTCGGGCACATCTACGATGCCAATCCCGAACGCGGAGTGTATCGCTCGGTCGACGGCGGGGCCACGTGGAAGAAAGTGCTCTTCAAGGCTGGCAATCCCGACAACGTGGGCGCGATTGATTTGGCCGTCGATCCAAAGAATCCGCGCGTGCTCTACGCTTCGCTGTGGGCCACCCGCCGTCCGCCTTGGGCCGTCTATGCGCCCACCAACTTGCCCGGCGGCGGGCTGTACAAGTCTGCCGACGGCGGCGATACCTGGCGGCAACTGACCGGCGGGCTGCCCAGCGGCGACACCGTCGGGAAGATCGGCGTCGCGGTCTCGCCCAGTAACCCCAACCGCCTCTGGGCGGTGGTGGACGACCACCGCAACGCCGTGGCCGGCTTCCGCGCCGCCGCAACCGCACGCCCAGGCGCGGGGGCCGCCGTTGCCGACGGAGGAGTCTATATCTCCGACGACGCCGGGGCCACCTGGAAACTGGTCAACTCCGAGAATCGTCTTTGGAGCCGCGGCTGGTATTTCGAAGCCGTCACGGTCGATCCCACCAATCCCGACCGCGCCTATGTCATGAATACCGGTACCTTCATGACCACCGACGCCGGCAAGACGTTTGTCCCAGTCAAAGCGGCGCCCGGCGGCGACGACTATCACCAGCTTTGGATAAATCCCAATGACGGCAATCGCATGGTGCTGAGCAGCGACCAGGGCACGGTGGTCAGTGTGGATGGGTCCAAGACCTGGAGCACCTGGTACAACCAGCCCACTGCGCAGATCTATCACATCGCCGCCGACAATCGTTTCCCCTACTGGCTCTACGGAGCGCAGCAGGATAGCGGAGCGGTCGGCGTCAGCACCTGGTCGAACGAAGGCACGCTCTCGTTTCGCAACTGGGAGCCCATCTGCCTGGCTGGCGAAAGCGACACCGTGGTCCCCGACCCTAAGGACGGCAACATTCTATATGGCGAAGGCGCCGGGCGCTGCGATCAGTCCTTCAACAGCGGCGCCACGCTTGGCGGACAATTGCCTGCGCCCGATCCCAGCGATCCCAACCGCAAGACTTGGACGCTACCGGAGGTCTTCTCCCAAGCCGACGAAGCGCTCTACTATTCCAATCAATTCGTCTTTCGCACACGCGATCGCGGCCGAACCTGGGAAAAAATCAGCCCCGACCTCGCGCGCCTGAATCCGCCCGTGCCCGCCAATCTCGACCCCATCACGGCCAAGGATATCGATCAATCCATGACCACCCGCTTCGGCGTAGTCTATACGATTGGCCCGTCGCCGTTGCAGGCCGCGACGGTCTGGGTCGGCACCGACGATGGCTTAATCTACGTCACCCGCGACGATGGCAAGAACTGGGCCGCCGTCACGCCGCCGGAGATGACCGCGTGGAGCAAGGTCTCGCAGATCGAAGCCGGCCATTTCAACGCCGAGACCGCCTACGCGTCGGTCGATCGCCACCGCCTGGCCGATAACAAGCCCTATATCTATCGCACGCACGACGGCGGCAAGACTTGGCGGAATGTGGTTGCCGGTATCCCCGAGGGCGCTTACGTCAATTCGGTGAAGGAAGATCCGCAAGCCAGGGGGTTGCTTTACGCCGCCACCGAGCTGCGCGTTTACGTTTCCTTCAACGATGGCGCGCAATGGCAGGCGTTGCAAAATAATATGCCCGTGACTTCCGTGCGCGACATCGTGGTGCATGGCGACGACCTGGCGGTCGCGACGCATGGCCGCGGGTTTTGGGTACTGGATCAGATGAGCGCGTTGCGGCAAATCGCGGCGCAGGGCGATCGGATCGTTTCTGCCAATGCTTATCTCTTTAAACCCGGGGAGACCCATGCCATCCGCGTGGGCAGTATGAACGGCACGCCGTTGCCGCACGAGGAGCCGCAGATGCAGAATCCGCCGGCTGGCGTTGTGGCCTATTACTGGCTGCGCACTCCCGCCACCCAGCCGCTGAAGCTGGAGCTATTGGATAGCTTCGGAGCGGTGCGCGCCTGCGCGGCCAGTGACACTCCCGTGCACCCCGTGGATACCGAAACGCTGAACATTCAGGCAATATGGGTGCAAACTGCACAGCCGCCTTCGGCCGCTGCCGGAATGCACCGGTATGCGCTTGGCGAACCCGCCGGCCGCGGCTTCGGCGGTTTCGGAGGCGGCAGCGCTCCGGCGCCGGCGCCAGACGCCTGCACGGGAACCCAGATGGCCAGCCCTCCCGCCCGTGGACCTGGCGCCGGTAGACGCGGCGGCCCAAGCCTCTCGCCCGGAGAGTACACCGTGCGCCTGACGGTGGACGGCCAGACTTATCGCCAGCCAGTCACAGTTAAGCCGGACCCTCGCGGCCTGCCCAATGGAGTTAAGGATGGGAGCAAGATGTCTGACCAGCCTTCGGACGACCAGGACGACGGGCAAATGGGGGAAAACTGATCCCGCAACCCCCCGATCTGAGATCCCTCCCAAAATGGAGTTTCTAGATCTTTCCGCTCTCTTCCCGCACCCACTTGACAAAGGCCGTTTGAGCCGCGCCAGCTTCATGCCGCCGCACACGGATGTAGCCGACGCGCCGCCACGCCTTCGGTTGGAGCGGCACGATCAGGCAGTCCATTGCGTCGCGTGCCGCCATCTCCGGCACCAGGGCGATTCCCAAACCGGACGCCACCAGCGGAAAGATGCTGGCGAATTGATCGGTCTCGAACATGGCGGAAAGCGGCGTGCGCGCGCGGCTACAGATTTTCAGGGCATCGTCGCGGAAGCAGTGTCCTTCTTTCAGGAGCAGGATTTTCTCCCCCCGCAGATCCGGTACGAGCACCTCCTTGCGGTCGGCCAGGCGATGCGTCTTCCCCACCGCCACCCAGATGGGTTCGCGAAAGAGCTCGGAGCACAACATGTCCCGGCTTTTTACGGGCAAGCCTACCAGAGCCAAATCGAGTTCGCCGGCCTGCAGTAACTCCACCAGGTTCGGCGTGGTCTCCTCCACCAGCCGCAACTCCACTTGGGGAAAGTTGGTGGTGAAGCGGCTCAGCCGCGGGGCCAGAAAGTAGGGCGTGAGCGTGGGGATGCAGCCCACGGATAAGTGGCCGCCTACGCCGCGCCGGAGAGATTGCAGGGCACTGCGCGCTTCGTTCACCTCGCGCAGAATAGCTTGCGCTTTGGGCAGCAGCATCCGCCCGTATTCGGTCAACTGCACCGCACGGCTGAGCCGGTCGAACAGCCTGGCGCCCAGCGTCTTTTCCAGCTTCACAATCTGCTGCGAGAGCGAGGGCTGCGCCACGCCTTCTTCCAACGCGGCCCGCGTAAAGCTGCCGGTGCGCGCCACCGCGCAGAAGTACCTCAGTTGATGGATCGTCATAGGCAATGCCTATTTCGATTATTGCCGATACCCTATAGGTTTCGCACGCGCGGGGAGATAGAATGAGGGTTCTACGAAGGAACATACACCTATGGATAAAACAGTCACTCCCGCGTCGGCGCCGCCGACCGCCGATCATAAGACGCAAAGTGTGTCCACGGAAAGCCCGCGTCCCGCGTCCGAGGGTCCGGAAAGCAAGTGCCCGGTAATGGGCGGCGCTCGCCGGCACACGGCCGGGGGTTCCGCGAATGCGGCCTGGTGGCCGAATCAACTGAACCTGAAGATCCTGCACCAGCGCTGCCCGCTGTCCGATCCCATGGAAACGGAGTTCAATTACGCCGAGGAATTCAAGACTCTGGACCTGGATGCCGTGATCAAGGACTTGCATGCACTGATGACCGCGTCGCAGCCCTGGTGGCCTGCCGACTACGGCCATTATGGGCCGCTCTTCATCCGCATGGCGTGGCATAGCGCGGGCACGTACCGGATCGCCGACGGCCGCGGCGGCGCGGGTTCCGGCGCACAGCGATTTGCTCCGCTCAATAGCTGGCCGGACAACGTCAGTCTCGACAAGGCGCGCCGATTGCTCTGGCCGGTCAAGCAGAAGTATGGCAAGAAAATCTCGTGGGCCGACCTGATGATCCTGGCGGGCAACGTCGCTCTGGAGTCGATGGGCTTCAAGACCTTCGGTTTCGGCGGCGGGCGTCCGGATATTTGGGAGCCGGAAGAAGATATTTATTGGGGACCTGAGGGGACCTGGCTCGGAGACGAGCGTTATACCGGCGACCGCGAACTCGAGAACCCTCTTGCCGCTGTGCAGATGGGGCTGATTTACGTGAATCCGGAAGGTCCCAACGCAAATCCCGACCCCGTCGCCGCGGCGCGGGATATCCGCGAAACATTCCGCCGCATGGCGATGAACGACGACGAGACGGTGGCGCTGATCGCCGGCGGGCACACATTCGGCAAAGCCCATGGCGCGGCCGAAGCGACTAAGTATGTCGGTCTGGAGCCCGAAGGCGCCGGCCTCGAAGAGCAGGGCTTCGGCTGGAAGAACAGCTTTGACAGCGGTGTCGGCGCCCACGCGGTCACTAGCGGGTTGGAGGGCGCTTGGACCACCAATCCGGTGAAGTGGGACAACAACTACTTCGACAACCTGTTCAGCTATGAATGGCAACTGACGAAGAGTCCGGCCGGCGCTAACCAATGGACTCCGAAGAACGGCGCCGGTGCGGAAACTGTACCGGATGCCCACCAGCCGTCGAAGAAGCACGCCCCGATGATGTTCACGACCGATCTGGCGCTGAAGGTGGACCCGAGCTACGCGAAGATTTCCAAGCGTTTCCATGAAAACCCGCAGGAATTCGCCGACGCGTTCGCCAAAGCTTGGTTCAAGCTGACGCATCGCGACATGGGGCCTCTTTCGCGGTACCTGGGTCCGCTTGTTCCTACAGAGACGCTGCTGTGGCAAGACCCCGTTCCGGCTGTGGATCACGAACTGATCGGCGAGGAGGACATTGCTGGGCTGAAGGCCAATATCATTGCCTCCGGACTGCCCATCTCCCAACTGGTTTCGACGGCTTGGGCGTCGGCTGCGACGTTTCGCGGCGGCGACAAACGAGGCGGCGCCAACGGAGCCCGCATTCGCCTGGCGCCGCAAAAGTATTGGGAAGTCAATCAGCCGGCCGAACTGGCCAAGGTTCTTGAGACGTTGGAGGCGATCGCGAAAGAGTTCAACGGCGCGCAGTCCGGCGGGAAGAAGGTTTCCCTCGCCGACCTGATTGTTCTGGGCGGCTGCGCGGCCGTCGAGGAAGCCGCAAAAAGGGCGGGGCACGAGGTGAAGGTTCCTTTCACGCCGGGGCGGACGGATGCGTCACAGGAGCAAACCGACGTCGACGCCTTCGAGGTACTGGAGCCGACCGCGGACGGGTTCCGGAACTACCAGCGGAAAGGACGCCAAAGAGCGGCGGAAGAGCTGCTGGTGGACCGGGCGCAGTTGCTGACGCTGACCGCCCCCGAGATGACGGTTCTGGTGGGCGGGATGCGCGCCCTGAATGCAAACTTCGGGCAGTCCGAACACGGCGTATTTACCAGCCGGCCGGAGACCCTGACGAACGATTTCTTCGTCAACCTGCTCGACATGAATACGAAGTGGCGGCCCTCCTCTATATCCGAATGCGTGTATGAGGGCTGCGATCGCACAACCGGCGAAATCAAGTGGACGGGCACGCGCGCCGACCTGGTGTTCGGTTCCAATTCCCAGCTCCGGGCAATCGCGGAGGTCTATGGAAGCGACGACTCGAAGGCGGCGTTCGTGAAGGACTTCGTGGCTGCGTGGAACAAAGTGATGAACCTGGATCGCTACGACCTGGCGGAACGAAAGGTGTAAGATACGCGGCCTTCACCCTAGGTAGCTTGGGCGCCCTGGCAGGCGTCGCCTGCTGCACGCAGGAGGAAAGTGCCGCGCGGAGCCCACTCTGTCTTCTGACTTCTGTCTTCTGAGTTCTTTTTTTCTAGTTGCCCGCAAACCACCGCACCGGCGCCATCGTGATCCACGGCACGTATGTAATCAGCAAAACACCTGCCAGCAGGATCAGGTAAAACGGCAGCGTAGCGCGGTATACGCTGGCCATGGGCCGCTTGAACCGGTAGGCGGACAAACAGAGATTCATCCCCACCGGCGGAGTCAGATATCCCAGCTCCAAGTTTGCCAAAAAGATAATGCCGAGCTGCACCGGCTCGATCCCGAACGCAGTCGCGATCGGCGAGATCAGCGGCACCATCACGATAATCGCCGAAAAGACGTCCATGAACGATCCCTTGACCAGCAAGACCAGATTCAGCAGCAGCAGGAACGCATACTTCGAATGGATATGCGCGTGGGTCCAGGCGATCAGCAGTGCGGGCAACTGCGCGTCCACCAAGTAATTAGTGAATCCGACCGCCACGCCAATGATCAGCAGCACGCCGCCGATGACAGTGGCGCATTCCAGCGCCACGGCGGCGTAATCACCGCGCGCCGAAAAGCCCTTGTACACCAGGCACTCGACGATGAAAGCGTACACTACCGTGATGGCCCCAGCTTCGACGAGAGTGCCGAATCCTCCGAACAGTCCGATTAGGACGATCGCGGGAATGGCCAGTTCCCACTTGGCGAGCCATATCGCCTTGACCGCTTCTGCGCGGGAGAAGGTGGTGCGTTCGGCGCGATTCCGTTTGGCGTGGTAGACTCCATACGCTGAAACCAGGGCCACCATCAGCATACCGGGCAAGAAACCGCCGATGAACAGTTGGTCGATGGGAGTATGCGCGTAGATCCCATAGAGGATGACGGGCAGGCTGGGCGGAAACAGGAGACCCAGCGATCCGGAAGCGTTGATGAGCCCGAGCGAGAAGTTCTCCTTGTAGCGGGCTTTGACCAGCATCGGCAGCAGCAGGCCCCCCAATGCGAGGATGGTGACGCCCGATCCCGCCCACGTGAAGATAGCGCAGACCACCGCCGTGGTGATGGCCAGCCCGCCCGGCATCCATCCGAGCAGCGCCGTGTAGACGCGCAACAAGCGGCGGCTCGCGCCGCCCTGCACCAGCAGGTACCCGGCAAACGTGAACAGCGGGATAGAGGGCAAAACAGGCGAGGCGACCAGGCGATAGGTCTCCACGGGAACCGCCGCTACCGTCACCCCTTCGTTCCAAAACAGCATCAGCGCGACGCCCCCCAGTGTGGCGAAAATCGGGAGGCCCAGCAGCGCGGCGGCCAGGACCACCACCACTCCCGCGGTCAGGATCGCCGCGCTATGCGGCGCCGGGACCAGTCCGAATGTGCACGGGACCAGCAGTCCCAGAGCCGCCAGGAGCCGCCCACGGCGATGCGGCGCGGCGTGCCACACAATGCCGATGGCCACCGCCAGGAAGCCCGCCGGCATGGCGGATTGCGCCACCCAACTGGGCAGGTGGGCGGCCAGCCGGGCGCCCTCCAGGCGTTCCGCATTCACAAATTGCGCGGCAGCCCAGGCCAGGCACATGGCGATCGCCGCGCCCACCCCGGAGACGAAAATGCGTACGCCCGCGACCCATCGTTCCGGCAGAAAAGTGTTGCCCGAAAGGGCCAGCAGCCGGTTCGACCGGGCCGCCAGCGCCGCCCCGATGAACGCGATCCACAATGTCAGATGCTGCACGATCAAGGTCGCGCCCGGAATGCCCGGCAGCCTGAACTGGCGCGAAATCATTTCGGTAATAGGCAGCAGCGCCATCAACGTCAAAGCCGCCGCCGGAACCAACTTTTCGAACGTCCCCCACCTGCCACCATTCGCCGTAGGCAGATCCAGGGGCGCTAACGCGGCTGCGCTCACTTCCGAACTCCCGCCGCGGTGGCACGATACTGGTCGCGCAGCTTGCGGACCTCGTCGAACAGATCGGCCGGCACCTGCACGCCGCGCAACTTCGGATAAATGCCTTCCACCTCTTTGCGCCACTCCGCCACGCCGGCTGCATCCACGTGGATCACCTGCAGCCTGCGTTTTTGCATGGTGACGACGGCCTCGTCCCCCATCTTGCGGATGCCGCCGCGCATGCCCACGCCCGCTTCCCGGGCGGCCTTCAGCATTTCGGCGCGGTTGGCGGCGGGAAGCGAATCCCACATGCGCCGCGTAATCACCGTGGCGCCTATCAGCGGCGCCCACTTCACGTCGATCATGTTCCTCGCGATGCCAAAACTCTGGTTGAGCAGGGCATAGAGCGGCGTCGTGGGGACCGCATCGATCAGCCCGGTCTGCAAGCCCGTGAGAATGTCGGTGGCGGCCAGGGGCACGGCCCGGAACCCGTTTGCCTTCCAAAGCTCCAGCGTGTCGTTGTCCCCAGCCCAGGTAAACAGCTTCATATTGCGCATTTCCGACAGACGGGTGACTGGCCGGGTGGTAAAGAAATGCACCCATCCCACGTCGCCCCAATTCAAAACCAGATATCCGCGGGCTTCCATCATCTTTTCCAGTTGCGGCGTTACCCGTTCCCGCACATAGTCCAGCTCTTCGTAGGAATCGAACATCATCGGAATCTGCAGCGCCATCACGCCCGGCTCGATGCCCGACAATCCCGCGCCGGAAAGCCCAGCCGCCTGGATCTGCCCGATGCGCATCTTGTTCACCATGTCGGGCTCGTCGCCCAGCACGCCGCCGGCATAAATGACCAGCTTCACCTGGCCGCCGGAGATGGTGCGCCAGCGTTCGGCCATCAACTGCAGGGCCTCGTGCCAGGGGGATCCCTCGGGCGCCAGCGTCCCCATCTTCACCACGGTTTGCGGCAGGGACGGAGTCAGGCATCCGAGCAAGAGCACGCTCATCGTCAATCGCAACATTTCAGTCTTCCTTTCCCGCCGGAGCGGATTCCGCAAGGAACAAGTCGTCGGCGCGCCCCAGCATCCAGCGCGCCCGGCGTTGCGCGATTAGGGTTGCCAGGCGCATTTCGGGGCGCTGGTCGGGATCAATGTTCAGCGCGCGTTCCAGCATTTCTTGAAATTGCGCCCGGTTCTGCATTGGTATGGAAGCGTTCTCGGCGTACGAAACGAACAGGCTGGCGCGCCGTCCGCCGGAAAGCCGCAGCGCCTGGTCGTAGTAGCCCTGGATGTGGGCCTGGACTTCGGAAGCCTTCACACCCGAGCGCGACGCTTCGATATTGATCATGAACTCCGGCAGTGAGCCTTCGTGCCAGGATTCGTCCAGCGCCATCGCCCGCCGGATAAACGCTTCCACCATCGGCAACTGCGCAATCAACTCCGGATCGTCCTTGGATGCCGAGATGGCCAGCCCGTGCGCGGCGGCTGTCCAATAGAGCGTCGCCACATCCCGCTTGCGGACGCGGGCCAGCGCGGCGGCCGGATCTTTTTCGAGCGCGGCGCCGAAGCCGGGGTAACGCACCTCCAGCGCGCGCATCCCGTAACCGTGGGCGCGCCGGTAGAGACGCCGCGCGCGGGCCCGCAACAGTTTGCTTTCCGCCAGGTTTTCGGTGAAGGCGCGCTCGGCCCGCTGTCCCACGAACGTGTAGGAGTATTCGGTAAACCCGCTGGCGGTGGCCAGCAGCAGACCCGCATGCCGGGGTGATTCGGCCAGGAGGCTTTCCATCAGCTTCAGCGCGAAGGGCAGCGCGTCGCCGATCAGGTCCGGATCGTCGTCCGCCTCGAAGGTGGTGCCGGTGCCGGCCAGCGCGTCTCCCATTTTATTCACGGCCATCTTCTTAATGGAGCAGCCGCCCGCTACAGCGGCGACCAGAACGATGGCGGCGAGTTGGCCAACTCGATTCATATGCATGATCCTCCGAGGCTTCCTTGAATGGGTTGCGCCGGAGCGGCCCCCGGCTGTGCCTTCGGATGCCGCAACATCGCCAACAATAAAGGAGCGGACACCGCGCCTATCACGGCGCCCCCGACGGCGCCCCCCGCGTAAGTAGCCGTAAGCGCGCTAAAACGGTCAAAAAACCAAAGGCCTGCATATGTGCCGGCCACCCATCCGAGGGTGGAAGCGGCGATCGTCGAGGGTGTCCAAAGGGCGGACCATGCAAAGCGCCGCCAGAGAAAGCAGGACTGCGCCAATCCGGCAAGCGCGCCCCCCACGGCGCCGGCCCAGAAGGGGTCCAGGATCAGGAAGCCGTGTGCTTCGCCAGCCCAAGTCCCGATTGCCCAAGCGGCGGACGTTGCGGCGATCCACGCCGGCGACAAGTGTAGGCGGCCGCGCAGGGCCAGCCACTGTGCGGCGCCGATGATGGCGCCGCACGCGATCCACGCCCAAGGACCTTGATAGGGAGAGGTGGCGCCGATGCCCGCGCTCCATCCCAGTACGTTCCATCCGATCCACTGGAAGACCAATCGTTTTTCCATGATCCGAGTGTGCACTGCCGGCTGGGCGAAGGTCCTTTCGAAACGCTGCCGGATTTGTTATGAAATCCTGACTACGGGCGGGAAATCGGAGGTAACAATGTTACATCCCGCACAGGCGCGGTATAATCGCTCCTAAGGTAGACGATCGCAAGCCAATTCGAACGGAAGGGATGCCAGCCCCGGTGATTCAGGGATACGAGTTCGGGCCGTATCGTATTGACACCGGCGAGCGGTTGCTGCGCCGCGACGGGGAGGTGATCCCGCTGCCGCCCAAGCTTGCCGACACCCTCCTGGTGTTGGTGCGCACGGCCGGACGGATGGTCGATAAGAGCGACCTGATGAAGGCGGTCTGGCCCGACACCTTCGTCGAAGATGGCGCCCTCACGCGGAATATTTCCCTGCTTCGGAAGACCCTCGGCGATGCGGGTGATGAGATCGCGTACATCGAGACCATTCCCAAGCGAGGGTATCGTTTTGTGGCGCCGGTAAACCCGGTTGAGTTGGAACCTGCCGCCGCGGATGCCGCGAACGGCAAGCACCTCGGGACAATGGAGCCTCCGCCGCGTTCGGGGAGAGCGGCCGCGCGGTGGATCGCCCTGGCCGGTATTCTGCTCCTGGCCGGGATTTGGGCCGTGGCGAAATTCGCCGGGGGAAACGCCGGCATCCATGCGGTAAGCCCCGCACTGCCGCCTGCCACCGAGCTAACAGTTCTTCCCTTTCGCAGCGTCGACAAGGACGCATCGCAAGAGTATTTCGCCGACGGCATGACCCAGGCGCTGATCACGCGGCTCGCCAATTTGCGAAATCTGCGGGTTGTCTCACTCTCCTCGGAAGCCGGCGGGCGTGGAGATACGGCCGCCTGGACCGCTATTCTGCGAAAACAATCCGCAACCCGGGTTCTCACCGGAACCATCTCGCGCGCCAACGGCCGAGTCCGGATCGACGCTCAGTTGATGGATCCAAGGACGCGGGCGATCTATTGGGCGAACAGCTATGAGCGCGGCCTGGACGACGTCCTGTCCCTGGAATCGGAGATCGCGGAAGCTATCGCGGCGGAGATACGGATCACTGTTACTGCCGGCGATCGGGAGCGGCTGCGGCAGCGGCGACCGACCAAACCGGAGGCTTTGGACGCTTATCTGCGCGGACGGTACTTCTGGAACCGGCGGACCGAGGATGGACTGCGGCGCGCCGCACAGTACTTCCAACAGGCGCTGGCGGCCGACCCCACGGATGCGCTCGCTTATGCCGGCTTGGCGGACTCCTACTCTCTGCTGGCGTCGCTCGGTACGGACGGCATGCTGCCGACGAAGGCCATGCCGTTGGCAAAGGCAGCCGCGCAAAAGGCCATCGAGTTAGACCCGGACTTGGCCGATGGGCATGCCTCTCTCGCCTATGTGATGCTGTCCTACGATTGGGATATGCCCGGCGCCGCCCGCGAGTTTTCCCGGGCTTTGGATCTGGATCCGAACTCCGCCACGGCGCACCACTGGTACAGCCACTATTTCATGGCCGCCGCCGATCTCGGCAAGGCCACCCAACAAATGCGGGAGGCGCTGCAACTCGAGCCTCTATCCCCCAGCATCAATATAGGTATCGGCTGGTGCCTCTATTACTCCCGCCAGTACGACCAGGCGATCGACCAGTTTCGCTCCGTGGTGGAGATCGATCCCAGCCTGCCGCTGGCGCATCAGACATTGGGCATGGCGTATCAGCAGAAGGGACAGTTTGACAAAGCCATCGAAGAGTACCAGCGTGCGGCGGCGTTTTCAAACAATAGCCCGGCTTCAGTGGCGGCCCTGGCGAGCGCCTATGCTGCGCGGGGAAGGCCGGCCGATGCGCGGCAGGAACTGGCCCGGCTGGAACAAATGTCGCGCACCCGTTACGTTCCAGCGTTTTACTTCGCCTCGGTTCATTATGCGATGGGCGATTTGACGAAGATGTTCGAGTGGGGCTGGAAAGCGGCGGGCGAGCGGTGCGACTACCTGATGTATCTGCGCGTGGAGCCGCGGGTCGGAAAGCTGGCGGGCAACCCGGAATTTATTCGGGGGATGGCTAGTCTTCACCGATGAGCCGTCTGCTCATTCCCCTCGTGCTGGGCTGCGGGATGGCCGGGACCGGCTGGGCCGCGCG
>DATNMW010000218.1:0-20859 GCA_035602155.1 Bryobacteraceae bacterium
GCGATTGTTCGGCGTGCACCAGCAGGTTCAGGAAGACCTGCTCCAGTTGGCCGTGCGATCCCAGCACCATGGCCGGCTCGTCCGCCAGCAGGCTGCGCGCCCGAATCCCGCGCACTTTCCACTCGCGCTCCCGGAACTCGATCAGGTTGCGCAGCAGGCCGTTCAGATCTACCGGCTGGGTTTGCGCCGGCCCGGTGCCCGCAAATCCCACCAGCCGGTCGACGATCTCCGCGGCCCGGCGCGCCTCGGCCGCAATGCTTGCCATGTCCGCGGCTCGCGGTCCCCACGGTCCGTAGCCGGTGGCCTGCGCCAGATTGCCAATGGCCGCCAACGGTGTCCGCAAATCGTTGACGATTCCGGAGATAAGTTGGCCCACCGCCGCCAGTTTCTCGGTGCGGAAGAGCTGTTCGCGGACGGAGCGCTGGTCCAGCAGCTTGATCGCCACGCCGATTTGGTTGGCCAGATGTTGGGTCAACGTCTGTTCGTCGCGGCTGAAGATCCTGGCGCGGTCGCGCTGGTCCATCTGCAGAATGCCCAGCACCTCGCCTTGCGCCAGCATGGGAACGAACAGCAGCGACCGCGGCGCATCCGCGGCCCCCCCCGGGTCCGGCTGTCCGGTAACCGGAAATGGGCTGCGCGAGGTGTCGGGAATCGCCAGCAGCGTGCGGTAGTGGAAGCAGGCTACCGCCCCGGCCTGCGGCACCGCCGAAGGCGCGGCCAGCGGAATCGACGGCTGGTCGGCGCTGCGGCCCACTGCGTCGAGCGTTTTCGCGTGCCGGTTATACAGGTAAAGTTGCGCGCTTGTGACTCCGAAGATTCGCGGCACCGCCACCTTGATTCTGGCCAAAATCTGGTCCGCCGAGGAAGCGCCCAGAATCTCCTCGCCCAGTTCATACGCCCTGTGCAACATTTCGCGCTGCCCGCGCAGCCGCTCATCGCGCCGCCACACCGTGAAGATAAACGCGGCGATCGCGAAAACTCCGAGGGGCAGCGCCACGGGCATCGCCATCGGCAGAAGGGACCCCATAATCCTCGTTACGACGCCTCCGGGACCTGCGCCCGCAGCCATGCTTCCAGCCGCGGGCCGCGGAAATCGTCGATTTCCAGATCCGCGCCCGGCAACTCGCGGTGCGTAGTGCGCACACCCACGATGCGGGCGCCGGCCGCCCGCGCCGCTGCGACACCGGAAAACGAATCTTCAAACACGATGCAGTTTCGCGGCGGCACCGAAAGCAGTTCGGCGGTGCGCAGATAGATTTCCGGATGCGGTTTGGGGTGCTCGACCTGGTGGCCATCCACGACCACCCGGAAATACACGCGCAAGCCGCCCCGATCCAATATGAAATCCACGTTCGCCGGTTCGGCGTTGGTCGCCAAACCGACTGGTTGTCCCGCATGCCGGCGCAGGAATTCCCGCACGCCGGGCACGAAACTCTCCGTCAGCCTGGGTTCCAACATCTTCCGGTATAGTTCCTCTTTGGCGGCCCCGTGGGCGGCGGCCTCCTCCACGCTCAACCGCGGGCCGAAAAAATCGCGCACGATCTCGTCGTTGCGCCGGCCGTACATACGTTCGGCGAGTGCCGCTCCGGCGTCGATCCCAAAGCTCCGGTTGTATTGCATCCACGCCGCGACGTGCAGCGGATTCGAGTCCACGATCACGCCGTCCATGTCCAGCGCCATGGCCATCCCCGGGCGGAGCCCCTCGTCAGGCGCCAAGCTGACCCTCCAGCCAGTTCAAGTAGTTGGCCGCGCCTTCCACTATGGGCACCGCCAGCACCTCCGGCACATCGTATCCATGCGCTTTTTCCAGCGCCGTCCGCAATGGTTCGAAAAGCTGCCGCGACGACTTGATGACGAGCAGACATTCCGCGGCCGACTCGACCGCGCCTTGCCAGCGGTAGACGCTGCGCGCGCCGGGTACCATCGTCACGCACGCCGCCAGGCGGGCCTCCACCAGCACTCGCGCCAGCTTGGCGGCCTCCTCTTCCGTCGCGCAAGTACTCAAGACAACAATTTTATCCGTCATAAGCGAAAATTTAGGAACAAGATTTCGAATCCGATGTTAACATTATGCTATTGGCATGCGGCCATGAAGTCGTCCTTCACCAAATTCGCGGGCGCTGCGGCGCTATTGTTACTCGCGGGCTATGCATTTATTGCGTTGCAGGGTCCCCAAGGCGTTCCCGGCCTGATGGAAAAACGCCGCCTGATTCGGGAATACGAAAAGGCCAATGCGGACATGGTGCGCAAAATCGAAGAGCAGCGCGCGCGCATCGGCCGGTTCAGCGACAGCCCGGACCAGGAGATCCGGCAGCGTCTGAAACTCGTGAAGCCCGATGAAAAGGTATTTATCCTGCAGGATCCCCCCGCGCCGCCTCCGCACCACTGACGCGGCCTGCGGCGGCTGGGACTTCTTCCGGCCAACCGGCGCGATTTTGCTTGTCCCATCCCCGGCGTGATGAGTGCGGTTTTCGCCGCGTGCCATCCCTTCATCCGGCGCGCCTGCCATGCGCGACATGCCGTTCCCGATGATTCGGGTTCCGGCGGCGATTGTCCGGGTGCGTCTTGCGCATCCGTCGCATTCACGGTCTGCGCGAGCGCCGACCCATTCCGGTAATGTGCTCCGTTGCCGCCTTTCTCAAAACGATCGGATTTGACGCTCTGGCCGCACACCGAGTTCTTACCCACGCCCTTCCAACACAATATGCTTGTATCAGCACAACACAATTCGCTTGTAACCGCACAACATGATATGCTTGTATCGGCCCGGCACAATAAGCTTGTAAAAGCCCGGACCGCCGCATCCGGCAATGCCCAATCCAAACGAAAAACTGGCCGCATCGCTCGCCGCCCTCCAGGAATTGCAGACCGGCGGGCGCCGCGTCTTCCGCTCGCGGGACCTCAGCCGTGCGCACCGGGAGCGGTTGCTGCGCAGCGGCTTCCTGCAGGAAGCCATGAAGGGCTGGCTGATTTCGTCCAGCCCGGGCGCCCAGGAAGGGGACAGCACGCCCTGGTACGCGTCCTTCTGGGAATTCTGCGCACGCTACTGCCAGGACCGGTTTGGCGCCGCGTGGCATCTCTCGCCCGAGCAGTCGGTTTTTTTGTACGCCCAGAATACCGTAATTCCAACCCAGGTGGTGGTCTACAGCCGCAAGGGCACGAACCACACCACCAACCTGATCTTCGGCACGTCCCTTTACGACCTCAAACAGCCGGAGACGCCGCCCGCGCCGGACCTGGCGGTCCAGGACGGGTTGCGGCTGTTCGCTCCCGCCGCGGCGCTGGTGAAGGTCGCCGAATCTTTCTTCACCAGGCATCCCATCGAGACTCAGGTCGTACTATCGGGCATTCGCGAAGCATCGGATGTGGTGCGGATTCTGCTCAACGGCGGCCACTCGGCCAAAGCCGGGCATATCGCCGGAGCGTTCCGCCGCATTGGCCGCCCGCGCATAGCCAGTGAGATCGTCGGTACCATGAAGGCCGCGGGATACGACGTGCGCGAAACCGATCCCTTCGCGCCGGCATGCAAATTCGGCATTTTGCCCGCTCGAACAGCGCCCATCGTGGGACGCATGCGGGCCGTGTGGGAATCCATGCGCGGCGCGATCGTCGAGACGTTCCCGAAAGCGCCGGGCCTTCCGCGAAACAAGCAAGCGTATCTGCGCCTGCTGGACGATTTGTACAAGAGCGATGCCTACCACTCGCTGTCGATCGAGGGCTACAGCGTCACCCCGGCGCTGGTCGAAAGCGTACAAACCGGAAACTGGGACCCGGATCGTCACGCCGACGACCGCCGGAGCCGCGATGCGCTGGCGGCGCGCGGCTACTGGCAGGCTCTCCGTAAAGTGAAGGAAACCGTGGGCAGAGCCATTGCGGGCGGCAATGCAGCCGCCCTGGCGCGCACCGCGCATAAAGAGTGGTATCGCGAATTGTTTCAGCCTTGCGTGGCGGCTGGCTTGATCCGGGCCGGGGCGCTGGCTGGCTACCGCAACGACGCGGTCTATCTTCCCTCGCGGTATGTGCCGCCGCGCTGGGAAGCGGTCCGCGATGCCATGCCGGCGCTTTTCGACCTGCTGGAGCATGAACCCGAGCCCGGCGTCCGCGCGGTGCTGGGGCATTGGCTGTTCGGCTATATCCATCCTTACCCCGACGGCAATGGCCGGATTGCGCGCTTCCTGATGAATGCCATGCTGGCCTCGGGCGGCTATCCTTGGACGGTCATCCGGGTGGAGGATCGCAACAGTTATCTGGCGGCGCTGGATCGCGCCAGCATCGATATGAACATCGAGCCGTTCGCGGCATTCATCGGCGCGCGCGTGCGGCGCGCGATGAGGCAGGCTACAGCCAAAGCGCCCGCATGAGTGCGCAGGCCACGTACAATAGTAGCTGTGCGCTTCGAGATCTACCGCGCCGAGTCCGCCGGCATCCTCTCCAAGACTTCCGGCTTCATCGCCCAGGCGGGCTTCACCCACTCCCTCTCGCCCGCGCGTAACTGCACCTTCGCTTGCACCTATTGTTACGTCCCCACCATGCGCATCTACGGCGGCCTGAAGCCGGACGATTGGAACAACTGGGGCCGCTTCAGCACCTTCAAGAGCAACGCCCCCGCCCTGCTGCGCGCATCGCTGCGGCCCGACCAGACCATCTATTGCTCGCCTCTGGTGGACCCCTACCAACCGGCCGAAGAGACCGAGTGCATGATGCCGCGCCTGCTCGACGAGTTGATCGCGCATCCGCCGCGGGTCTTCGCCATACAGGCGCGCGGTCCGCTGATCCTGCGCGATGTCGCCCGCCTGCAGCGCCTCGCCGAACGCACTACGCTGCGCGTGAGCTTCTCCATCACCACGGATAGCGAGCGCCTGCGCCGCCTGTATGAGCCGCATTGCGCGCCCATCCCCGAGCGTCTGGAAACCGTGCGGCGCTTGCGCGCCGCGGGCATCTCGGTATACGCCACGCTGGCGCCGCTGCTGCCTTGCGATCCCGAAGCGCTCATCGAAATGGCGCTGGACGCGACGGACCGCGACATCATCTGCGATCCGTTTCACGTCCGCGCAGTGAAGAAATCCGGCGCCACCACACGCGACGCGGGCGTGCGCGTCAGCCGCGCCCAGGGTTATGCGGAATGGCACGATCCCGCCTTTCAAACGGCGGTGGTAGAAAAAATGCGGCGAAAAGCTGCGGCAGCCGGCCGACGATTCGCCACTGGCGTCGCCGCGTTTGGCTGGCTCGCAGAAAAGCTTGCGGAAACGCCTGCGGAGACCGATCATGATTGCAACGGCAACAGCGAACGAAGTTTTGGAACGATTGGAAATTGAGCCGGTAAATTCCGGCGCGTGCGATGGCGACTGGATCCTCCATCCCTCGGGCGGCGACCTCGCCTCCATCAACCCGGCAGACGGCTCCGTCATCGCGCGCGTCGGCATGGCGGCCCGCGAAGACTATGAGGGAATCACCGCCCACGCCGCCACCGCCTTCCGCGAATGGCGCATGATTCCAGCGCCCAAGCGCGGCGAAATCGTGCGTGAGCTGGCCGACGAGCTCCGCCGTTTCAAAGCCGATCTGGGCGCGCTGGTCTCCATGGAGATGGGCAAGATCCGCGCCGAAGGCCAGGGCGAAGTGCAGGAGATGATCGATGTTGCCGACTTCGCCGTGGGCCTATCGCGCCAGTTGTACGGCTTGACCATGCACAGCGAACGCCCCGGCCATCGCATGTATGAGCAGTGGCATCCACTGGGCGTGGTGGGCGTGATCAGCGCGTTCAATTTTCCAGTCGCGGTGTGGGCCTGGAACGCCATGATCGCGGCCGTCTGCGGCGATTGCGTGCTGTGGAAACCCTCGTCCGACACGCCGCTGACCGCTATCGCCGTGCAGAAGATTGCGAACCGCGTGTTTGAACGGCATGGCCTGAAGGGCATCTTCAACCTGGTCATTGGGCGCGGCGATCCCGTGGGCGAAGCCATGCTGCACGATGCGCGCGTCCCGCTGATCAGCTTCACAGGTTCCACACAGGTCGGCCGCCGCGTGGCGCAGACCGTCGCCCACAGAATGGGCCGCACCATTCTGGAACTCGGCGGCAACAACGGCATCGTGGTAATGAACGACGCCAACTTCGACCTGGCCCTGCGCGCGGTGCTGTTCGGCGCGGTGGGCACTGCGGGACAGCGCTGCACCACTACCCGCCGCCTGTTCCTGCAAAAAGGCATCGCCCCCCGCATGACGGACGCACTGGTCCGCGCATACAAGCAGGTGGCCATCGGCGACCCGCTCAACCCGCAGACCCTGATGGGTCCGCTGGTAAACGCGCGCGCGGTCGAGGACATGATGGAAGGTCTCGATACCGTCCGCCGGCAGGGCGGGGAAGTGATCTACGGCGGGGCGCGCCTGGGCGGCTGCTTCGTCGAGCCGGCGCTGGTCAAGGCGAAGCCGGACATGCCCATCCTGCGCGAGGAGATTTTCGCGCCCATTCTCTACCTCGTCGAATTCGACGATCTCGACCAGGCCATGCATTGGCACAACGACGTTCCGCAGGGTCTTTCGTCGGCCATGTTCACCACCAATCTGATTGCCGCCGAGCGCTTCCTGAGCCACGCCGGCAGCGATTGCGGCATAGCCAACATCAACATCGGCACCAGCGGCGCGGAGATCGGCGGCGCGTTCGGCGGCGAGAAGGACACCGGGGGCGGCCGCGAGTCCGGCAGCGATTCGTGGAAAGCCTACATGCGCCGCCAGACGAATACCATCAACTGGTCGTCGCAACTGCCGCTGGCGCAGGGCATCGAGTTCAGCGTCGATCTTAACGGGGAGGGCGGGTCGTAAATGGATCTGACCCGGCGGGCGTTCGCGTTGGGCGGCGCAACTCTGGAGGCCGCGGTGCAGGTCGCCGAAGCGCAGCCGCCTCGCCCAGCCCCGATGATCTGCCTATTCTCGAAACATCTGGCTAAGATCCACTACGCGGAGCTGGGCGGCGTCCTCCGCGACCTCGGCTTTGCCGGATGCGATCTCACGGTGCGGCCCGGCGGGCACGTGGAGCCGGCGCTCTCGGCCGCCGACCTGTATCGCGCCGTAGAAGCCATTCGCGCGGAGGGCGTCGAGATCCCCATGATCACCACTGCCTTCGTGTCCGCGGCCGATCCCACGCTGCCCAACGTGCTGGCCCTATGCGGCCGCGACCGCATGAAGATTCCCTATTGGAAGCTGGGCTACTGGAACTACCGGCCGGGCGACAACATCGAAACGCGCATCGCCGAAGTCCGCCGTGACGTGGCCGGCCTGGTGTCGCTCGCCCGCGCGTACGGCATGGTGGCGGGTTTCCACAACCACTCCGGCAACTACGTCGGCGAAGCCGTCTGGGACGCCCGCGCCGTCATCGAGGGCTTGGACCCCAACTGGATCGGCTACTATTTCGATCCATGCCATGCCACCGCGGAGGGCGGCGAAGCGGGCTGGTCGATCGCCATGCGGATGGCCCTGCCGCGCATCAAAATGGTGGCGCTCAAGGATTTCTATTGGGAGAAAGTGAACGGCAAGTGGACCATGCGCATGTGCCCGATAGGCGAGGGCATGGTGAACTGGCAGCAGGTATTCGCCATGCTGGCCGCCGCGCACTTCGCCGGACCATTGTCCCTGCATTTGGAATATGAGCCGGCGGACATGGCCGCCATCGCCCGCGATCTGGCCTTCGTCAAAAAGCAAGTGGCCCTGGCATTTCCAAGCTGATCTATCAAGCAGCCAATCCGAGTCCCAAAAGTGGGGCAGCCGCCCATAGCGCGCACCGTTGAACGTTGTCCCATAGAGGTTACCGTTGTTGGTTTGGACTCATGCCGAAGTGGAATGGCCGCCAACACGTCAACGATCGGTTTCATCGCTGTCCACGCCAGTCCTATAAAGAGTACTCCTAAAATCACGCCGCTGAAATACCACGCGCCCTCAGATTTGGCTGGATAGTTGAATCCAGTTGAATTATTCGATTTTGTTCGATATACACCGGGCAAAAGACAAAGGAAGATAGTCGTAAATATCTATGGCTGGGTGTCTCAAAGTGCTGGACCACCGCCGCTAGCCTCAGTGCGATCCTCAATATGTCGCCCGCCCGCCGCTCACGTCATAACACTGCCCGGTCACAAACGACGCATCCGGACTCGCCAGGAAATGAACCACCGCGGCAATCTCCTCCGGCGTACCGGTGCGCCGCATGGGGATGCGCTCGGTCATGTAGTCCACTTGCGCCTGTGTCAGTTGCTCCAGGATCTTCGTGCGCACCACCGCCGGCGCCACCGCATTCACGCAGATCCCCTCGGTGGCGACTTCCTTGCCAGCCGACTTGGTGAATCCGATGACGGCGGCCTTGGTGGCCGAGTAGCCGCACATATTGGGATTGCCTTCCTTGCCGGCGATGGAAGCGATATTGACGATGCGCCCATAGCGCCGCGCGCGCATGTGCGGCAGCACCGCCCGGCAGCAGTAGAAGACGCCGGTCATGTTCACCGCGACGATCTGCTGCCAGTCCTCGTCCGTGACTTCCCACACCGGCGCGGTGCGGCCGGCGATGCCCGCGTTGTTCACCAGGATGTCGATGCGGCCGGTGCGCGAGAGCACTTCGGCCACGGCCGCATTCACGGAATCGGAAAGCGTGATGTCGATGTGGACGGGGAACGCCAGTCCGCCGATCGATTGCGCCGCTTCCGTAGCGCCATCGAAGTTCAAATCGGCGACTGCCACGGCCGCCCCGGCGCGGACCAAACGCCGGGCGATGGCTTCGCCGATGCCGGTGGCCGCGCCCGTGACGATGGCCGTCTGGCCCGTGAGATCGAAGTGCATTTACTCTTCTTTTACCACCTGTACGGTGACCTCGGCGGTCACGTCGCGACGCAAGCGCACAGTCGCCTTTCGCATGCTGCCAGCGGTGGTTTTATTGTACACTTTCGGCTAAAATGTACAGAAGATCATGCTACGGGAAATCAGCCTCAGCGACGCGCGCAAACGCCTGTCGGATATTCTGCGCGAAATTGAGGCCGACCCCGGCGCCGGCTAACGGATTCTGGTCAGGAAGCGCGTGGTCGCGGAACTGCGAAGTCCGGCTCCGGCGCGCCGCAGGAACCCCGGCGCGGCCATGCTAAAGCTGGCTTTGGAGATGGAAAAGTTGTCGACGCCAGATGGGCGCGGCACGGCCGAAAACTACAAAGAGTACCTGTATGGAAACAAGCCCTTCACGCGTCCTCGAAGGGGCCGGTAGGGCCTTCGGGGATACGTCGTATGCCATCGGCCAGTTTGAAGTCTTAACCATGTGGGATGTCGTTTCGGAAACCGCGACATTGTTGCGATATCGCTGGACGCACGCCGCCGCCGCAAAATTCCTCACCCGATTGGTTCCGGAGATGACCATACTCCAGCCGGACGAAGACGATCGTATCGCGGCAATCCGGCTCTTCTTGCGCAAGCGAGATTTGAAACTATCCTTGTGCGACACGCTTTCGTACGGGTATCGACGCGCCTCGATTGCCTTGCCTCAGCTTCGATGCGGGCTTTCGCGCACTGGGATTGACCGTGGTGCGGTGAGACTCGTCCTGGACACTCTTCCATTCAATACTGGTACCGTCACTTCCGCGGTCAAGTCCTTACGCATCCGCACAGGCGCCTGAACTCCCCAACCTGCTTGGTAAGCTCGTCGATCAGCACCTTGCGCCGATCGATGGTAAAGTTCTTCCCGGCCAGTCTGATGTCGTCGATCTCCTCCACGCAGAACCGGCAAACCTTCTTGCGCGGAAAATACGCCTTGTTCTGCGTAGCTACCGCCTTGTCGTCTCCGGTAAGATGTTTCTGCCGCTGCCGGGTTTTCCCTTGAAGCAAGCGCCAGCCTTCAGCCTGGTCTATAACGCAGATGGTATGACGCCTAGCTACGAAAGCGGCCGTCGCAGAAGTGCGGAGGTCACCCTATGGGTCATTACTTGAGACGGGCAACGCCGCTTTGCGGCTCCCCGGCTTGGGGTGAAGATGGGTAAGATGGAGGAGGAGATGAAGTGAGCCAACAAATCCTCGCCGACTTGCCGGTGCTCAGCCCGATCATGACGCTGATCGTCGTGTATATCGGTGTACTCGCGCAGAACCGCCATGTCGATGTGCGGATGAGCGACCTGCAGCGCTACATGGATCAGCGGTTTACGGACACGGTGGCGCGGCTCGAGGCGCTGATCCGCGCCGAGACCCCGGACTTGCGTACCCGCATTGAGCGCCTGGAGAGTGATCGTCGGGTAATCCGATGAAGGCGGCTTTCCAGTGGGCATGTTCGCTCAACGGGGGCAATCCTTATAAGGAAGTCCATGTTCGCACCGCCGCTGTTCTGAACCCTCCGCCCCTCCTATGGACGCCATGTTGATATCGGGCGCCAATGCGGGCTTCGCCGCATCCAACGGCAAAAAGCCTTCTGGACCGCAAAGCCGTGATCTCACGGCAAGCACTTGAGCCGAACTGCCGGAACATCGCAGGCAGTCCGTCCGATGGTCATATGCATCCGACCTCTGGCCGAGCACGAATTCTCATAGCAATGGGCATCACGGGAGCCTTGGGTAGGCCTTAGCTCCTGGCACCAACGCCTGGCCGCCGGCCTCGGTTCCCAGCGCGCCGAAAATGCGGGGCCTCACCCATCGCAACTGGAAACGACAAACACGAAGTCAGCTCCGATAAGGCCTTTAGCTGAAATCAGTTAAGCGTCGTGACGACCGCGGTGCGATGACCGACGGCGATCCGTCGGGACGCGGTGCCGTGCCGAACGACCAATTGAGCAAGGTTATTCTTCCTTTACCACCTGCACTGTCACTTCGGCGGTTACATCCTTATGCAACCGCACCGGCACCTTGAACTCGCCAAGCTGCTTGATCGGCTCGTCCATCAACACTTTGCGCCGGTCGATAGTAAAGTTTTTCTGGGCCAGCGCATCGGCCACATCCTTCGAGGTGACCGACCCGAAGAGTTGATCGTTCTCGCCGGCCTTCTGGGAGATGATCACCGTAACCCCACTCAGCATCTTCGACAGGTCCTCGGCTTCGCCCTTCTGTTTGGCTTCGCGGCGCAGGTGCGCCTGGCGCTCCTGCTCCACGATCTTGCGGTTGGCGTCCGTGGCGGCCACGGCCAGGCGTTTGGGCAATAGGAAATTGCGGGCGTACCCGTCGGCCACTTTCACTACCTGGCCGCGGTTGCCCACCCGTTCGATATCTTCGCGCAGTATGACTTCCATGTCTCGGCTCCTAGAACTGCGCCGCGAACGGCAGCAGGGCGATGTTGCGCGCCTTCTTGATGGCGTCCGTCAGCCGCCGCTGGTGCGGGGCGCAGACGCCGGAAATGCGGCGCGGGACAATCTTGCCGCGCTCCGCTACGAATGCGTGCAGCAGCTTCATGTCCTTGTAATTGATGTCGTCGATCTTCTCCACACAGAACCGGCAAACTTTCTTGCGGCGGAAATACGCCTTCTTCTGCGTGGCTACGGCTTTGTCGCCCCCGGTGGGGCGTTGTCCGGCGCTGCCGGGTCTTCCTTTGAATTCTGGCATGGGATCTCCTTACGCCTCCTTTGGCGCCGACGTGGGCGCCGGTGCAGGCGCTTCCTTTGGCGCCTGATTCGGCAGGCCGGGCATGGCCGGCGCAACCGCGCCTTCGCCCATCATCTGTTGCGCCACCGAGGGTGGCGGCGGCGCCGGCGAGGCAATCGACTTGCGATGCGCCCGCTTGTCGCGCTCCTTCTTGCGCTTTTCGAGGCGCTTCAGCGTCTCGTCGATGCGCACGGTCAAAAACTTGATCACCAGATCCGAAACGCGCAGCCGGCGCTCGAATTCCTTGACGGTTTCAGGACCCGCGCTGAACTGGAAAAGGACGTAAGCGCCCTCGCGATACTTGTCCACTTTGTAGGCCAGCTTGCGCTTGCCCCATTTTTCCACTTTGTCCACCGTGCCGCCGGCGTTCGAAACGGTCGTCTTCATCTGTTCGATGAATGCGTCCACCTCTTCGTCCGGCGCGTCCGGCTTCGCTATAAACAGCTCTTCGTAGATTCTCATGCTTCCTCGTTTAAGCCAGGGGCGCGACGATTGTATTTCGTCATGGCCTTTTCGACGCCCTCGGCAATTATGGAGACAACCGCGTCGGCCCCATCGGCCACCAGTTGCTCCAATTCCTTATGCAGCGACCGCTTGAACGGCGATAGCAAATAATCGATCCCGCTGCTCAGCGGATGCCCGGGATGAATCCCCAGCCGCACCCGTACAAAATCCTGCGTGCCCAGGCTGCGGATCGCGGATTCCACTCCGTTGTGGCCGGCGGACGACCCGCGCGGCTTGATCCGCAAACTGCCCCACGGCAACGCCAATTCGTCGTATACCAGAAGCAGGTCCGCTGCCGTCAGCGAATGCTTCTCCATCAACGGCGCAAGCGACGTGCCGCTGAGATTCATAAATGTCTGGGGCTTGGCCAGCATCGCATCGCGGCCGGCGATCTGCCCCAATCCTGTCAGCGCCTTCGAATCGCGCCGGGTGACGCGGAGGCCGTGCATTTCCGCGAGCCGGTCCACCACCATGAAACCCAGATTGTGCGGAGTGCCGGCATATTCCTCGCCCGGATTTCCCAGGCCTGCCACCAGGAACATGGCGCGCTACTTCTTCTTGGGCTTGGCCTCTTCGGCCGCTTCTTCCTTCTTGCCCTTCTTGATGACTTCCGGTTCGCCGGCGGCCGGCGTGGCGGCTTCGGCGGTGGGCGCGGCTTCGGCGGCCGGCTTCACCTCTTCGGCGCGCATGGCTACGATGTGCGCCACCACCGTATCGGGCGGAGCCAGCAGTTTCATGGAGCCGCTCAACGGCAGGTCGCTGAAGCGCTTGCTCTGGCCCATCAGCAACTCGGTCACATCCAGCGTAAAGTGCTCCGGAATCTCGTCCGGCAGGCACTCGATTTCCGCCGCGCGCGAGATGATTTCGAGCAGGCCCCCCTGCGTCTTCACGCCTTTGGGTTCGCCCGTTGTGCCGATCGGAATCGAGACCCGCAGCCGTTTGTTCAGGTCGATGCGTTTCAGATCCGCGTGCAACAGCGTGCCGCGAATCGGATCGTTCTGAAAGTCCACCACCATTACCGGTGTGTTTTCGCGGCCTTCGATATCCAGGTTGAAGATGGTGTTGTAGCCGCCAGCCGAATGTACGATCTGCAGGATCGCCTTGGGACTTACGGCCACCGGGACGGGATCTTTGTATGCGCCGTAAACCACCGCCGGAATTAATCCGCGGGTGCGCGTACGGCGCGCTTCGTTCTTGCCGCGCGATTCACGAGGCTGCGCGGCCACGGTAATATCTTTTCTCACTGCATTTCTCCTTCAAGGGACGCAAGTCCGTTAGCTTTCGCTCGTGGGTTGCGTTGCCCGATCTTGAACCTACAAAAACAAACTGCTCACCGAAGTCTCCTCATGGATGGATTGAATCGCCCTGGCCAGCAGCGGCGCCACCGAGAGAGACCTGATCTTGCTCGAATTCCTGGCTTCTTCCGACAACGGTATCGAATTCGTAAACACGACTTCCCTTAATGGCGACGCTTCGATGCGCCCGACCGCCGGCCCGGAAAGCACTGCATGCGTGGCGCAGGCGCTCACGCTGCGCGCGCCCTGTTGCAACAACGCCTCCGCGCCTTTCACCAGCGTGCCGGCCGTATCGATCAGATCGTCCACCATCAAACAATTCCGTCCATCCACCTCGCCCACCACGTTCATCACTTCCGCCACGTTCGGCTTTTCGCGGCGCTTGTCGATAATCGCCAGCGGCGCGTTCAGCCGCTTGGCGAACGCCCGGGCGCGCTCCACTCCGCCCGGATCGGGTGAAACCACCGTCAGATCCGGCACCTCCAGCGGCTTGAAATACTCGATCATTACCGGCGCCGAAAACAAGTGGTCCACCGGGACGTCGAAGAACCCCTGAATCTGCGCGGCATGCAGATCGAGCGCCATGATGCGGTCCGCCCCAGCCCGTTCCAACAGCGACGCGATCAGTTTCGCCGAAATGGGAACCCGCGGTTTGTCCTTGCGATCCTGCCGGGCGTACCCATAATAGGGTAACACTGCGGTGATGCGGTCCGCTGAGGCGCGCTTCGCGGCGTCGATCATCAGGAACAATTCCATCAGATTATGATCCACCGGACGGCATGTCGGTTGGATCAGGAAAAGATCTGCGCCGCGCACGTTTTCCTGGAACTGCAGGTACACTTCGCCATCCGAAAAAGTCTCCAGCATCAGGTTGCCGAGGTCCAGGCCCAACGATGCGCAGATCTCCTGGGCCAGGCACGGATTGGCGGTACCGGAGAAGATTTTCAAACGATCGGGCGTCATCGCCCGGATCGGCTTAACGGCGGCCATAGTTTTTCTTCAATATGCGGCCGCAGCGTACGCCACCAGAGACTGCGGTAGCGCGCCCGGCCGACCAGCGTAATCGGGAAAACACGTTCGTCGGTAAATGATTTTGCAGCGCGATTTACCTGTTCCCGGTTACGAAACAACCCGAAGAGCGCCGAACCGCTTCCGGTCATCATTGCCGGGCCGGCGCCCAGCTTGACCAGCCGCTGTTTCAACCGGGCAAGTTGCGGGAACTGCTCGAAAACTACTGTTTCAAAATCGTTGACGCCAGGGTGCTCCCGGCGCCCTTCTAGCTCACCCCACGTCCGAGACTGGAAACTAACTATCTTATTTTGTTGCGATTCGGTTGTCAATCGGCGGGTCAGTGCGCGATACGCCGCGGCTGTGGAAACATGTACGTCAGGCGCGATCAGAAGTCCTGCAAGCGGCGCTGAATCCGGCAGCGGATACAATTCGGTGCCGCGGCCCAGTGCCACCGCTGCGCCGCCCAGCAGAAAAAACGGCACGTCGCTGCCTAACTCCGCGGCCAGTTCCATCAGGCGCGGCAACGCCAGGCTGCGGCCGGCCAGGGCGGGCAGCGCCAGCAGGACGGCGGCCGCATCCGACGATCCGCCACCCAGGCCTGCGCCCATGGGGATTCGTTTGCGCAGCCGGAATTCGACCTGGGCGGTTATGCGCATCGCATCCAGCGCCAGCGTGGCCGCTTTCGCGATCAGATTATTCGGGATGTCGACATCGCCGTCGATTTGAATCGTGGTGCCGCGCGCCGGGCGGAAATCGACATCGATGATATCGGCCAGCGAGACGGTCTGGAAGATGGTGCGGATTTCGTGATATCCATCCGGCCGCGCATTGAGCACGCGTAGATCCAGGTTGATCTTGGCAAGCGCACGCAAACGAGCCTTGGAGGGCGGGCAATCCTGCCCGCAGCCGGCTTTCAGCCGGCCCTGCCGCGGTAAATCTCTCATTGATCGTACTTCAGCAGCGAGAAGACATCATACCCCGCCAATTTCGCGCGCCCGTTCAGAAACGTCAGTTCGATGGCGAACGCCAGTCCCGCGATTTTGGCGCCAGCCTGCTCGGCCAACCGCGCCACTGCCGCCGCGGTGCCACCCGTAGCCAGCAGATCGTCGACAATCAAAACCCGGCTGCCCTGCGCCAGTGCATCCTTGTGCATCTCCAGGCTGTCGCTGCCATATTCCAGGTCGTAGCTCACGGTCAGGCATTCCGAGGGCAGCTTCTTCGGCTTGCGCACAGGCACGAAGCCCGCGCCCAACGCGTACGCCAGCGCGGGCGCGAAAATGAAGCCGCGCGCCTCAATGCCCAGCACCATATCCACCTGCGCGTCGCGATAGTGTTCGTACAGCGCGTCGATCACGCCGCGCAGCCCGGCCCTGTCTTTCAACAGCGTGGTGATGTCGTAAAAAAGGATGCCCGTCTTTGGAAAGTCCGGCACTTCGCGGATCAGCGACTTTAGGTTGTCCATCGGACCTCGATCAGACCTCGATTTGAAAATCGGAATAGTGCTGCAGCGCGGCTTCCTTTTCGTCGACCCCGCGCACGTCGGAAAAGCGCGGGCCTTTGCGTAGCGCCGCGGCTAAGTCGGAAAGCTTATCGGGCGGCCCGGCGGCGCATACTTCCACGCGCCCGTCGTCCAGATTGCGCACGTAGCCGGTCAGACCCAGCGCCGATGCCACGCGCTGCGCGTAGTCGCGGTAGCCGACACCTTGTACGCGCCCGCGCACGAAGTAGAGGCGCGTAGTTTGGGCTTGGCGGGACATGGAAGAAACGAGAATAGCATGATGAAAATGCCGCGGAATGGTGGCTGGGACGTTGTATCGGAAAGTGCCGGGTTATCGGCATGTCGAGTTGACGCGATCCGAGGCTTGCCGCGGCGCGGTAGAGCAGCATCGTTGGCGGCGCCCGAGTAGAGGAGCGTCGGATTTCGCTCCAAGACTTTCGCCGGTTACAGGATTGGGTGAACGCTGGCCCGTCGGTGCCCGCGGACGATTGGCGAATCCACCAACGTCGATCTACCGGTGTAATTGTGGCTGACCGCGGCCGGCGAAATTCGCGCATTCGAGGAACTACGGCGGAGCGGCTCGATCCCCATCCTGGCGCTTACGCTTGGCGGCAGTTTACCGCTGGCAGTCACGACCCCGGCCATTTGCAGCTCCCGCGGTGCTGCTTCAGCTTTGCGAGTCGGTGTGGGTCTCCCCATGTACTGCCGTCTGAAAATATCGCAGCCCCTAATTTAATCTGGATATTTCCGACCTCGATTGGCATTCCGATGTACTTGGTCCACTGCTGTCCGGGTTGCCAGGCCAGCCGGTGCTCCAGACACGCGTCGACGTCTGAGTCTTTCCATCTTCCCGCGGTCTGCGCGCCCCGGAAGACGAGCATAAAAGCACTGAGCGGAGCACGACCCTGGTTGGTCACCACGACCCAGACTTGGGTGTTCGGCCCGTTCGGCCCGCTACCGTTTCTCACATTCACGCGGAGAGGGGCGGGCTCGTTCGGCAAGGAAGGCTGGACGTCTGGCATTCCGGTTGCCGGCTGCGATGCCCCCGGGACTGCGGAGGGGGCAGGGTCAAACGAAGAGACGACCCCAGCCGCCGGTCCGCCAGTCCAGCGACGAAAGAGTTCGTGTAACTCCGACGGATCTCCCGCCTGGTTGCCGCTCAGTACTAAGTCGTTCTCTTGAAACCCGTTCCCGGTGCGCAAGCTGACCGCGCAGCTTCCCGTGAATTCCACTACCCGGCCGTGATTGAGAACAATCCCATCGGGCTGCAGCGTGTAGCTGCGACCCTGCATCTGTGGCTTTAGATAACGCACCAGCATAGCCGGGCTGGCAGGCATATTATTGAAAGACATCTTGGACCACGTGGCTGACCGATAGAACGCGAGAAACTGGTAAGGGAACTCCCTAGCGGAAATCGTGAAACTATGAGCCGGAAGTTCCCGGAAGTCGACGAGCATGTAGGTGCCATCCAGATCCCCGGCCACGCATGGCCGCGTCGGGCCGTTCTCGGCCGCGCCAGCTTTAACCGCAGCAACTGTGACGACTAGCAGAGCGGTTATGAACCAGGGCGTTGGGTTTAACTTGAGAGATCCGTTGACCCAATTCAGCGATCGAGGTCCGCCGCGGAATTTTATGATGTCTCGAAGCCTAAACTCTAAAGGCGCCACTGCCTCACCCAGGCTGCTAGTTTAACAAAAACTACAATTCGGCGGCGTCACCTTCCGCGCTCCAGTAAGAATTTCACGGACCCAGCGCCGACGCCACGCGCTGCGCGTAATCGCGATAGCCCACGCCTTGATCCGTTCGTTCACACGTTCAGTTCGGATACCGGCATCGCCGCCAGTTTTAAGATGGCCCAACCCGGCAGCGCCCTTCCAGCAGGAATTCCTTGAGTACGGGCGCCAAGACATGATGTTCTAAAATGCTGGTCGTAATCGGCATATCCCACGCCTCCCGCTTCACCGTCTCGCCGAATCGCCGCAACACCGCTGGGATCGTCAACTCCTCAGCAGGTCTTCCACGCTCGTGGCATCCAGAACTCGCACACTCAGATCTTCAAGCTCCGACGCCGGGAGGCCCGCCAGTTTGTCGCTGGCCCAGCCGGGCAATGTTCCAAAGCGCTTTTCGATCTGCCGGCGCAGGATGGTCACTTCACCTTCTTGACGCCCTTCTTGACGCCCTTCCTGACGCCCTTCCAGCAAGCCTTTCTTGAATACCGGCCCCAAAACATCGTGTTCCAAAATGCTGGTCGTAATCGGCATATCCCGCGCCTCCCGCTTCACCGTCTCGCCCAATCGCCGCAACCCGGCCAGTATGAACAACTGCGCCAGCGCGGTCTCCCGCTCCGCCGCCGCCAGGCCCGCGATCCGCTCGACAATCTTGTGTACCGCACCTCTATGGTCCCGCAATCGCGCCAGAATCGCAATTACATTATCGCCGACATCCGCGCTTTCCAGCAGACCCTCGCCATCCAGCGTGCGGATGTCGATCAGCCGGTACTGGAACAATACGTCGGGACCGTGCAGTTTGCTTTCCATCTTTAGCCGCGGTCGGCCCACATACAGCACGATCTGTTTCGGAAATCGTCCGAACAGCCGAAACACCCCCAGACAATACTCGGCCATCCGCAACGGCATGGCCGCTTCGTTGCGGCTTTGCAATTCCACATGGATCAGACCGCCCGCAGCCGTCTCGCCCAGCAGGTCCAGCCGCAAGTTCCGCACCTTCGGCAGTTCCACATCCAGCCATTTCGCGACCGCCGTGCCCGCTAACTCGCGCAGCGTGCGCGCGGCCGGACCCTTCAACAGCAGCTTCAAGGCAACGTCGTAATCCTGCACGGAAAGGGGTGGAATTTCCGCGGGCTTTCTCTCACGCCGCGCAATTTGCGCGCCCACGTCCGCTCAGAAAGCGATGCCCACCGGAAACTCCAATTGGTTCTTGATTCGTCTGCATCTCGGTAACTCCGGCGGCGAACTCCACCGCGTGTAGCGCAGCTCCGGCGAAATATGCAGGACGACGGCATGGATGTCCACCCCCGCGCCTCCGAAGATGTATCGCTGGGTCGGGGCGTTGTACTCGAAAAGCGTGTCTTAAGTCGCGGTCAGAGCATCGGTCAAAGGCACGCCCGCGTTACATCCGCGCCACGCTGTGGGCGTTAGAAAGTGAAACCCACCAGAAACTCCCCTTGGTTCAGATTCGAGTGCAGCAATCCCAGCGCATCGCTGATTTGCGTGGAGTTCCATCTGGTGAAGCGAATTTCAGGCGAGATGTGCAGAAAGACGGCGTGAATGTCCACGCCCCCACCCACCACAAATCCCATGGTGGTGTTTTGCGTCACCGCGGGGGCAGGCGTTCCCAGCACAGTCGAACTCGCTTCCGAAATGCTTTGCTTTAGGCCTGTCACCGTGTCCCATGCGACGCCCGCATCCAGGTAAGGTTTCACCACTGGAAAATGAAAACGATATTTCAGCAACAGCGGAAACTCCCAATCGCCCCCACTGGCGCTAATGGTGGTGAAGTTGCCTGCCAGAGTGCCCGAGCCGGTGTAGCTCAGCCGCCGGTACAGCGCGTCGAACTCCACGCCGAGTCCCAGCGGCAGCCGTAGTTCCGCGACTCCGCCGATAATATACCGTTGCGTGGGCGAGGTATAGTCGAACGAGCCGTTGCCGGCCGCGTTCAGGAAATCCGTGAGCGGGATCCCCGCCTTGATCCCCGCCGAAAATGGCTGCGCAAATACCGGTATCGTTCCCAATAGAAATAGCAGCACTGGTCGCATGTTGCTTCCTACGGATGTCCGCCGCCACGGGTTACATCCCGGCCGCGCTTTGGTATCATTTCGCTTGCACTGCCATCAGGAGCGATCGGGAACAACCATGAGCCATCATTACGAAGACTTCGCCGCCGGCGACGTGCATGAATCGCGCGGGCGCACCGTGACCGAGGCCGATATCGTGAATTTCGCCGGCCTTTCCGGCGATTTTGTCGAGTTGCACACCAACGAGGAATTCGCCCGCAAGTCCCCCTTCGGACGCCGCATTGCGCATGGCGCGCTGGTCTTCAGCATCTCCACCGGCCTGATGACCCAAATGAATCTGATCAACGACACCGTGCTGGCCTTCTATGGCATCGACAAGCTGCGCTTCACGGCGCCCGTGTTTATCGGAGACACCGTGCGCGTCGCTAAGCGCGTCGTCGAACTGAGGGAGAAGGATGCGCAGCGCGGCATTGTGACCTTCGAGACCCAGGTGCTGAATCAGAACAACGAGCCGGTGATCGTTTACACCGACAAGCTGCTGCTGAAGAGAAGGCCATGAGACCGCTCGACGGCCTCGCCGTTCTGGACCTGACGCGGTTGCTGCCCGGCGCGGCGGCCACCATGCAGCTTGCCAACTTCGGCGCGGAGGTCGTTAAGATCGAAGAACCGGGACGCGGCGATTACGCCCGCTGGATGCCGCCCTATTTGGATGGCCAAGGCGCCGTCTTCCGCATGGTCAACCGCGGGAAGAAGAGCGTCGCGCTGGATTTGAAGAGCGATAGCGGCCGCGCCGCGTTTCTGAAAATGGCCGAGACCGCGGATGTGGTAGTCGAAAGCTTCCGGCCCGGCACGATGCAGCGCCTGGGCCTGAGTTACGAAACACTCCGCGCGCTGAACCCGCGGCTTATCTACGTGTCCATCACCGGCTACGGCCAGGATGGACCTTGGGCGTCGCTCGCCGGGCACGACATCAATTACCAGGCGCTGGGCGGAGCGCTCGACCTGAATGGCGCGCGCGGCGGCCCGCCTGCGATTCCCGGCGTTCAGCTTGCGGACCTGGCGGGGGGCGCCATGCATGCCGTCGTCGGCGTGCTGCTGGCCCTGGCCGCGCGCGCCAAGACCGGCCGTGGCCAGACGGTGGACGTTTCCATGCTGGACGGCGTGGCCTGGCTGCTGCCCGTGGCGTTAGGCTTCCATGCCGCGACCGGCGAATTGCCC
>DATNMW010000219.1:0-29771 GCA_035602155.1 Bryobacteraceae bacterium
CTGGCGCGTGGCGGGCGCGCGAGCCCCTGGCCCGGGCGAGTGTCTTGTAGGCAGCAATGTGGCTGCGCACTTCCGCCTGAAGCTCGCACAGAAGCTGGAACTGGAAGGCGCTCCCTGCACCCTCCGCGGCATTGTCTCCAGCGGCGGCGCGGAAGATGCGCAGGTTATCCTGCCATTCGATGCCGCGGCGCAACTGGCCGGCTTGCCCGAGGGCGGCAACGGCGTGGCCAGCCTGGTCCAGGTGCGCGCCGATGGCGAGCGGCTGGCCTCCATTCAGGCTGCCCTGGCGAAACAACTCCCCGGCGCCGATGTGCGTCTGCTGCACGCCGTGGCGGAAACCGAAGGCAACGTGGTGCTGAAGCTGCGCTCGACGCTGTTTCTGTTGACTGCTCTCATACTGGCCATCACTACGCTGTGCGTCAGCACTAACTTCAGCGCGCTGGTGCTGGAGCGCAGCAAGGAGATCGGAATCCTGAAAGCTATCGGTGCCGCCGAGAGAAAGATCGCCGCATTGTTCCTGTCTGAGTCGCTGATTCTGGGCCTCGCGTCCACCGCCGCGGGCTACGGCGTGGGACTGTTGCTAGCATGGTGGATCGGGAGGCAGATTTTCCCCGAATCCGCGGCGGCTGGCGTGGGTGTAAACTATGGCGTGTTCCTGCCGGTGACCGGAGTCACGTTGGCGATAGCTACCGCGGCCACGCTGGCGGCGGCGGCGCGCATTTGGCGCATCAAACCGGCCGTGACTTTGCGCGGAGAATAGAAGCGATGGCATTCGTCGAACTGGAGAACGTCACCAAGGCATACGACAGCGGTTGGTCCGCGCCGGTAAGGGCGCTCGACCGCGTGAGCTTCACAGTTGACGCTGGGCAGTGGATCGCGATCATGGGGCCATCCGGATCGGGCAAGACTACCCTGCTGAATATCCTGGGTTGTCTGGACCAGGCCACCGAGGGCGCGGTGCGCATCGATTCCGTGGATACTTCCACCTTGACCCGCGCTGAACTGGCCCGCTTTCGCGCCGAGACCGTGGGCTTCGTCTTCCAGCAATTCCATCTGATCCCGCACCTGACCGCGCTTGAAAACGTGATGCTGGCGCAATACTTCCACAGCATGACGGATGAAGGCGAAGCCCGCCGCGCGTTGGATCGGGTGGGACTGACAGATCGCGCGCGGCATCTGCCATCGCAGCTTTCGGGCGGCGAACAACAACGCGTGGCTATCGCGCGGGCGCTGGTGAACGATCCGAAGATCATCCTGGCCGACGAACCTACAGGCAACCTGGACGCAACTAATGAGCGGATTGTGCTGGACCTGCTCGCGGACTTGCACCAGCAGGGCCGCACGATCCTGATGGTGACTCACGACGAGCAGGTGGGCCGTTGCGCGGACATCCGGCTGGATCTGGAACACGGACGCATCGTCGAGACCACGCATTTCAGCATGGAAGTGAACCGGGATTTCGACGAAGTGCTGGAACAGTTATGGGCGGCGCGCGAGAGCACCTTCCACGAGGAGCCCGAGCACTTCACCGCCGCGCAGCAGCGCAAGGTGTGCGCCATGATGGCGCGCATTGGCTTGGTCGAGTTGCGCGCGGGAGAGGTGGCTTTCACGCCGCGCGGCGAAGAGCGGGCGCGTAGCGTGATTCGGCGTCACCGGCTGGCGGAGCGGCTGTTTATGGATGTGCTGGCTATCCGCGACGAGGGAGCTATCGAGAAGAACGCCTGCACGTTCGAGCACATCCTGAGTCCGGAAGTTACCGACCGGATTTGCACGTTTCTGGGGCATCCGCGCACGTGTCCGCACGGCAGTCCGATTCCGGAGGGCGATTGCTGTCTGGAAGCCCGTGGCGCACGCACCCTGCGTGCCGCGCCGGTACTCGTGCCGACGCCCGACTAAACTTACTAACGTGACGCTAACGACCTTTGACGAAGAGCAGGCGGGCAACCCATCGCTGGATTATTGGATGAGCCGTCCTCCTGAAGAACGCATTGCGGAAGTGGAGCGGTCGACGCTGGAATACTGGGCGATCCAAGGGCATGGACCCGATGAACCTTTACCCCGGCTTGCCGATCTTTGCTCGTTGTCGAACGCGGATAAGGTCGACTTCCTATCGTGGGAGGTTATGCAGTTAGCCCAAGCAGTGAGCTCCCCCGGCCGCCGCATCGGTATGGTTTACAGTAAAGGTCTACCATGATCGACCGCCGCTCTTTCCTCGCCTTCGGAGCTTCCGCCACCGCCGCCGCGGCGCAAGCCCCGCCGCCTCCGGCCTCGGAGGAAGCCGCTAAGCCGGCGTCGCCGTTCGCCGACCCGGACTTTGGTTTCACCGCCCTGATTGCTCTGGGCGGATCCTACTATCGCGGAGGCGATCCGGGCAAGCTGCTTGCAATCGTCTCGCAGATCCAAGCCGGGGATTTCGAGTCCGCATGGCAAGCCTATCATGATGCCGGCGTAGAGGCGCGCGCGTTAGCCGCGCAGGCTGCCGCGAAGCGCCACAAGGTGAGTGCCCGCGAGGCCTACATGTGGGCTGCCGGCCACTTCAGCGCCGCGTTGCGTTTCCTCGACGGCACCAACGATGGCACTAAAGCACCCGAGCGGATGCGGGCCGGCTGGGAGGAATATAACGCCTGTTGGTCCGCCGCGGGAACCTTGTTCGATCCGCCCGTGGAGCGCTTGGAGATACCGTACGAAGGAGGCGGTCTTACCGCGTGGTTCTTGCGCGTCGACGGGTCGCGCCGCCGCAGGCCGCTGGTGATCCTGAACACGGGTGCGGACGGCCTGGAGACCAGCATGTACGTTTTGGGCGGTGCCGGAGCGCTGGCGCGCGGCTACAATTGCCTGATCCTCAACGGTCCGGGGCAAGGCGATTCGCTGTGGGTGCGCAAGCTGTACTTCCGTCCGGATTGGGAGAAGGTGATCACGCCCTTGGTGGACGCCATGCTGCGCCATCGCGAGGTCGATGCGAAGCGCATCGCTTTGGTGGGTGTAAGCCAGGGCGGCTACTGGGTACCGCGGGCACTAGCATTCGAGCACCGTATCGCCGCGGGCGTGGCGGATCCGGGCGTTTGGGATGTTTCCGATCCGTGGCTGCGCAACCTGCCTAAGTTCGTGCGCGACGTGCTGGACGCCGGGAAAAAGGCCCAGTTCGATCAGATGATTCAGATGGGCACGGCTTCCAATGCGCGGGCCAAAGCCATGCTGCGCTTTCGCATGCGTCCGCTTGGCATGGCGTCTTACTATGACGCGTTTCATGCGGTGCGGGACTACAATCTCGCGGACGTGGCGGGCCGCATCCGGTGCCCCATGCTGATCACGGACCCGGAGGGCGAACAGTTTTTTCCGGGGCACGCGCGCAAAGTGTACGATGCGCTGCAATGTCCGAAAGCGATCGTTCACTTCACCCGTGAGCAAGGCGCCGACCAACATTGCGAGGTGGCCGCTCCAGGCTACCGCGACTATAGCATCTACAATTGGTTGGACGAAGTCCTGGCCAAACCGCCGGTTTGAGTCTCCGTCAAGAGTGCGTGCGAGAAATCGCGCGATTTCAGCACCAAGCAAATGAGCCTTCTTGTGAATCGTGGACGAGCGGGTTCTCGTGAGGAGCACCTTGAGCTCCGAAAACGGGAAAGCCCGGGTAATCGGCCCGGGCCTCCACGCGGAGCAGAAAGGGGGATCGAATTATGATCCTACTGTTGGTAATCCGGCTGATACTGATCGGCCGGTTAACAGCGTTGGTCGTTTGGACTCGTAAGAGCAAGCGATAAGCGCTGTTGCGGGGCCGGTGTCGGCCACACCGGCTCCGCTACCGACATCATACCAGATTATCCGGCGCTCGGGATTCTTGGCGAGAATTCATTTGCGTGCCACCACTACGTCAGTGAGCCTTTCTGTGAATCGTGGATGAGCGGGTTCTCGTGAGGAGCACATTGAGCTCCGAAAACGGGAAAGCCCGGGAATGAGCCCGGGCCTCCACGCGGAGCAGAAAGGGGGATCGAATTATGATCCTACTGTTGGTAATCCGGCTGAAACTAATCGGCCGGTTAACAGCGTTGGTCGTTTGGACTCGTAAGAGCAAGCGATAAGCGCTGTTGCGGGGCCGGTGTCGGCTACACCGGCTCCGCTACCGACATCATACCAGATTTTCCACGCCGAGCCTCGGAAAATAGTTCCCCGCCACTTTTCCGAAGCTCTCCACCTCCTGTATTTGCCAAGCCGCGTCCCGATCCAGTTCGCGCGCCATCAATTCGGCCACGTGTGGCGCCATCCGAATCGCCGCCTTGGCATTCAGAAACAGCGCCCGCGTGCGGCGCGCCAGGACGTCTTCCACGGTACGCGCCATCTCCTGGCGGACCGCCCACACCACCTCCGCCCCGGTATAAGAAAGCGCGGGATCGAGCGGTTCATCGAGCGCGGGTTCGGCGCGGATGAGGTCCTCGATCAATGGTGCGTCCGACCCGTATACGCGCAAGTGCCCGAATGCGTCCGCGTCGGGATGGAATCCATGCAGGTGCAAGTGTTCTGTCACGCAAGCCTTCTCCGGTAAGCGCGCCAGCATAGCCGCCTGGTTCACGCAGTCTTCCGCCATGTGGCGATAGGTGGTCCACTTGCCGCCGCAAATAGTCAGCAGGCCGGACTTCTCGATATGGATGGTGTGGTCGCGCGACAGCGCCGCAGTACCGCCGCTCCCCGATTTCACCAGCGGGCGAATGCCGGCAAACACGCTCAGGATATCGCCGCGGGAGGGCGTGTGCGCCAAATAAAGCGAAGCCGTGGACAGAATGAAGTCGATTTCCCGCTCCATGGCCACCGGTTCCAGCGTGGCGCCGTCAACGGGAGTATCGGTGGTGCCGATGAGCGTATGGCCGTGCCATGGAATGGCAAACATCACGCGGCCATCGCTGGTATGCGGCACCATAATGGCGCTCTCGCCGGGCAGAAAGGAGCGGTCGAAAACCAGATGCACTCCCTGGCTGGGCGCGATCATCGGCGTGATGGAGGCGTCCGCCTGGCGGCGCAGGTCGTCGGTGAAGGGTCCCGTGGCATTGACCACCACCTCCGCGCGCGCCTGGAATTCTTCCCCGCTTTCGGCGTCGCGCGCGATCGCGCCGTCGATGAAGCCATCGGAGTCTTTAGTCAGGCTGGTCACTCGCACATAGTTGAGCAGCGTGGCGCCAAGCTCACAGGCCGTGGCGGCCATGTCGATCAGCAGGCGGGAGTCGTCAAACTGGCCGTCGAAATAAATGACGCCGCCGCGCAATCCTTCGGTGTTAATGGTGGGTAAGCGTTCGAGTGTCTCTTCCTTGGAGAGAATCCGCGACGCACCGAAACCGTATTTGCCGGCGAGCAGGTTGTAGACTTTCAGGCCCAGGCCGTAGAAGGGCGCCTCCCACCAATCGTAGTTTGGCACTACGAACCCGAGGTCGTGGACCAGGTGCGGCGCGTTGCCCAGCAGCAGACCGCGCTCGCGCAACGCCTCCATGACCAGCGAGATGTTGCCTTGTTCGAGGTAGCGGACGCCGCCATGCACGAGTTTGGTGCTGCGGCTGGAGGTGCCTTTGCCGAAATCGTGCTGTTCCAGGAGCAGCACGGAGTAGCCGCGCGAGGCGGCGTCGATGGCCACGCCGACGCCTGTAGCGCCGCCGCCTACCACGAGCATGTCCCAACGCCCCGAGCGGGACCGGAGACGGGCGTACATCTCAGCGCGATGCATGTGCGGGTCTCAGCGCATAGTATAGCGAAACCCGCCCGAGTATAATCTACTAATGCGTGAGTATCGCGCCGCGGAATCCGCCCGCATGCAGGATCTGGACGGTCTGGCTCTGGCGGACTTCTGGCAGCGGGCGGCGACCTTTGCCACGGATGGGGCGATCGCTATCGTCGCCATCGCCATCGCGCTGTTCCTCTGGGGCGCTGCCAGATGGGCCATTGACACCGGCGCCGACGTCAACCAGCATCGCACCTACCACATCAATCTGGCTGAGAATGAGTGGGCCAAGATCACCTTGGATATCGTAGTTCCCATGCTGTACTTCGGGCTGTTCACTTTCTTCGGGAACGGACGCACACCAGGCAAGCGGCTGTTCGGCGTCCGGGTAGTGTCGTTGGTCCACGAGCGCATGTCGCTGTGGCATTCTATCGAGCGCGCGCTGGGGTATGGCGCTGCGGCCCTCGAGTTCGGCTTCGGATTTCTGCGTACCAAGAAAAAAAGTGATATGTTCGGCGGCTCCCACCCACTATTCGAAGGAGTAGTCCGGTACTATGCCGCTGCAGATCAGGCCCAAAACCATCGCCCTTCGCGCGCGTGAAACCCAGGCGTTTCAGGCTGCCGGCACAGCCGGAACGGTCACATGGTCGATCCAGCCGCGCAGCGGCCAAATAGACGGCAATGGCGTGTACACCGCGCCCAAGCTGGTAGCCCGCAATACCAACGTGACCGTGCAAGCGCACGACGGAACCCAATTCGACGCGGCGAATGTCACGCTGGACCCGGGCTGGTTCTGGCTGCACCTGCTGGGTGTCTATTGGCTGGCGTGGGCCGCTCTGCTGCTTGCCGTCCTCCTAGGCGGATGGCAGCGCGTCTGCCCCAATTGCAGACCGGCGGAACTCCTGATCAGCCCGCCGCTAGCCACCGTCACTGCGTCCCAACCGGTCCGCTTCACTGCTACCGCGCCCGTCACCTGGCAGGACAACCTGAATTCCGGCGGACTCTACAACACTCCCCCGGCGGCGCCACCCAATGCCAGCATCGACATCACCGCCACGGCCATCGCCGACCCCAAGAAGTTCGCCAGCGCCAGCTTGATCTGGTCCTCCGACATCGGAATAACCCTGCAACCGCAGCAGAGCATCGTCTTCGGCGAGGGCCACGTCGACTTCAACGCGATCCTCACCGCGGCTCCGGACAAGCAAGGCAAGATCGATCTTTCCACGGCCGTCGTCGCGTGGGTGCAACCGCCCATTGGAAGCATTCTGGCGGGACCCAACGGAACCGCGACCTACCGCGCCAGGCCCGGCGAAATCAAGCGTGCCGCCACGATTATGATCATGGCCAATGTGCAGGCTCCCGGAGTCCCCCCGCGGCCCGCTGGAACGTACCTTACCCTTTTGCCGCAGTCGCCTGCCAAGGCTTGCCAGGAAGACGGCACACCCAGCACGGCCAGCCTGATTGCGCTGATCGCTCTGGCCGGCGCGCTGGGCGGCTTGATCCACGGCGCATCTTCGTTCGCCATCTTCGCCGGAAATCGCCAGTTCAAATCGAGCTGGACCTGGTGGTACGTGCTCAGGCCGCTGCTCGGCGCAGCCGTGGCGCTGGTCGTCTACCTGGTGGTCCGCAGCGGCATGGGCACCGGTGATTGGGCTCTCGCGGGCGCAGATTGCCTTAAGACGGCGGGGTTCGCCGGCCTCATCGGGATGTTCGCCGAGCCGGCCATGCTGAAGCTCAAGGACATCTTCAATACTATCTTTACTCCCAGGGACGATCCGCGGAAGGATGAGCTCAACCCCGAGCAGTCTCCCCCCCGCATCAACTCCATCGACCCTCCTTCCGTCTCCAGTGCGGAACCGCCTGCCACACTCCAGATCGCGGGCGCCAACTTCGTTGCCGGGTGCGTGGTGAAAATCGGCGCGAACGTGCGCGGGCCACGGTCGGTCACACCTGGTCTGCTGGAAGTGGAATTGCAGGCTCATGATGTGGCCGCTCCCGGCGAGGTCCCGATCCGCGTTTGCAACACTCCGAACGATTCGGATTGCTCAAACACCGTGAATCTGAAGGTCACTTGATCCGGGATAGGTCACATAATTTGGATTTGCACCGCATTGCTGGTCTGTCCATCCGCGGTCAGCGTGACACTGATCACCCCCGCGCCCTGCAGTGACGGCGGCAGCAGTACGTTGATCTGGTCCTCCCCGACAAAGGATCCCTGCGCACCCGCATAAGCCGCCGGCAGCCCGGTTTGGGGTTCTAAATTCACGGTCACCGACGCAGCATGCCGGATACCCGTACCATACATCAGCAGATAAACCTGGCCCGACGACACGTCGATCGGCAGCGGAACGAGTTGCCCATTCGCAGCCGTCTCGAACGCCAGTGAAGCCCCGGTCATTTGTCCGTTCTGAAAAGTCTCCACGTTGGCGGCCGCGATGCCGTTGGCGGCGAAAATGCCAGGAAGAACGGAAGAAATCGGCTGGGTGATGGTTACTGCACTTGCGCCATTCGCGATCGTGATAGCCGCCGCACCCGTGGCGGTCCCGGTGGGCATGGCGTAGTTGATTTGCGTGGGCGACACATAGAACAGGTCCGCGGGCCGGCTGGTTCCGGTGGAGTCCTTCACGTTCACCGTAACGCCGCCCAGGCTCGTCGTCAGAGCCGAGGCTGTAGCCGTAGTGGAGGCCAATGCGATGCCGAACGCGGTGACAATCGAATCTTGCGCCATGGATCCCTGCTCGAATCCGGCCGCGTTTACATTCGTGAAAGTGGATGGTGGCGTGGTGTTCAGCAGCACCTCCGCGCTGCCGTTCGGGAAACTCTCCAGGGTCGCCAGGAAACCCTCCTCCAGGTCGCTGACGCTGCCGGAAATCGACGGAATCGTGGAAACCGAAATCTCCGCAAACGCCAGATCGGGGCGGCCATCTCCATTGAAATCGCCGCTGATGATCGCCGTCGGGCCCAGCGAGTTGGGCGTGGTCACGTTCACCGCATTCTGGAATGTTCCGTCCCCGTTCCCCTCCATTAACACGATGCCGCCATTCCCCGAGGCCGTGCTGCCGTTCTGAAGATTGGACCACAGCGCCGCTACAATGTCCGGCTTTCCAGTACCCCGCACGTCCGCCAGGCACAGATCCATGATTAACGTCTCGAACGCCAAGCTATAGGTACCGGTGAGCTGGAAACTGCCGTCGCCCTTTCCCGTGTACACCGCGACTCCCGCGGTCACGCTGCTCGCGGAACTCCCGAAATGCGCACCCGAGATCACCAGGTCGGGGGCGCCGTCCCCATTGACATCGCCCGCGGTCAAGTCTAACCCGAGCGTCGCTGAGTAAGTACCCACTACGCTGAAGGTTCCGTCGCCCCGGCCGAGAGCGGTGACCAAATTGGCGGTCTTTGACTTGGCAACCAGGGCCAGAGCCGCCAAGTCGGGCTTACCATCGCCATTGAAGTCCGCGGTCGCGAATGAAATGGTCTCCATTCCGGCGAGGGCCGCCACCGGCTGCGGCGACTGAAAGGTGCCGTCGCCTTGTCCGCGCATCAGATAAGCCGCCCCGCCGTTGAGACTGCTGCCGCTGAGAGTCCCCAGTAACAGCACAATATCGAGGCTGCCATCCCCGTCGAAATCGGCCACCGCAGGGTTGACGGTGCCGCCCTCCACGGTATTGCCCGTCAGCATCACTTGAGATAGTGGCGTGGTGATGGCGGGTCCGAATGTTCCGTCACCCTTGCCGGGCAGCACCATCAGCGCCGTGCCAGCCAGGCAAGCCGTCAACAGGTCCGGTTTGCCGTCGTTGTTGAAGTCGCCGACGGACAAGTAGTTAAGGGCGCAGCCTCCACCCACGTTGTACGACACGGGCGGCTGAAACGTCCCATTGCCGGTGCCCAGCAATACGGTGACGGATTCCGATCCGCCATCGGCCACGGCCAGATCCAGTTTGCCATCGCCGTTGAAGTCGGCCGTGGTCATCACCAGCGGGGCCTTTTCCGTTGCGTAGACCGTGGGCGCGGCGAAAGAAACCTGTGCGCGGGCCGCGCGCGGACCACAAACCACAACCAACAGCGGCAAGCAAGCCTGTACGCGTTTTCCCGATTCTCGTCATAGGCGCTCCACCCACCATTTTCCTATATTCATCATGCGGCAAAATAACGCCGGGCATCCTCGTGTAAATGTTTGTAAGAACCTGTACGTTCGCATTACCAACACTCGCGGTCGCACTGTCTTTGTAAGTGGAAGGCGTGAAGGAGCGGTTGTGACAAACCTAATTAAAATGGCCGGACGGGCGCTGTACGTTCTGCTCACGGCCGCGGCGGTGGCCACGGCTGACATGAGGGCGCCTCTGCCGGGCACGGTGAACGACATAGAGGGCCAAGCCACCATTGACGGCGAGGATCTGTCCGCGTCATCCGCGGGCCAGGCAGTCGTGGATGCCAATCGGGTACTGGATACGGGCCGCGGGAAAGTCGAACTGTTGCTCACGCCCGGCGCTTTTCTGCGCGTGGGCGACGGCAGCGAACTGCGCATGGTTTCGCCCAACGCGCCCAAAGTGGCATTCGAATTGGTGAAGGGGGGGGCCATCCTGGAGATCGATCAACTCTCCAAGGGAGTTACCTTCTCGCTCCCGATGGATGGCGCGACGGCTAACATCGCCCAGCCGGGACTATACCTGTTAGCCGCGGATCAGGGCAGCGTCGGCGTGCTGGCCGGTGAGACGGCCGTGTACCAGGGCGCCGCGCATCTCACACTGAAAAAAGGTCATGGCGTATTTCTGCTTGCCGGGCAGCGCCTGAAATCGCAGGATCTGGATATGTATGCCATACAAAATGAGCCGCTGTATCTCTGGAGCAGACTGCGCGGCGCGTACATGGCGCAAGCCAACGTCCAGGCGGACCAGGCGATTCTGGCCGCCGGTGGGACGGATGACGCCGCGTGGTTTTGGGATGCGAGTTTCGACTGCTATGCCTTCCTGCCCTTGAGCGGCATCGAATACAGCCCGTTTGGCTGGGGCTTCTCGGCGCCAGGGGTGGTAGGAAAAGCTCCGAATCCGATCCATTACCCCATTCCGATTCGGAAACCGAAGCCCAAGCCGCTGTCCGCAGCCGGGCGCGTATCCTCCGCCAGGACCGCACGCTCTGGCGGCGGCTCCGACAACGGACACACCGGTGGCGGTAGCCACTTTAGCGGTGGAGGCGGTCACACGGGCGGAGGAGGCGGCGGCGGTCGCCGCTGACGGTTAGTTTCAATCGCTAAGTTCATTCCGCGGCACTGCAAGGCGTGACACTCACAAGTTGGCAACCTATTTCACGTAGCCAGCCAGTCTCTGCCGCAACGACTCCGGGATCTCCACGTCCATTTCGCATGCATCGCCCACGTAGTTGGTTGCGAGCACGCGGCCGAGATCGTGCACCATCGAGATGCGGGCGCCGTCACCCAGGGGCAGGCGCAGGCGCGCGCGCACGATGGGATCGAATGGCAATACCTCGTCGACGATCGCCAGCAGCCGATCGATCCCTAGCCCGGTGAGCGCGGAGATAGCCACGGCGCGCGACTCGGCCGCCGCGCCGGCATCGCCCAGAAGACGGCTGCGGTAGGCTTCCACATCGGTCCCGGCGTCGGGGAGACGGTCCACTTTGTTCAACACCAGTAGTTGGGGAATGGCGGCGGCATCGATTTCAGCCAGAACTTTGAGTACGTGCCCGGTCTGCGCCCCCGCGTGGAGCGCGGAAACGTCCACCACGTGCAGTATCAAGGTGGCGTCGGTGACCTCTTCCAAGGTCGCGCGGAAGGCTTTCACCAATGTCGTGGGCAGGTTCCCGATAAATCCCACGGTGTCGCTGACTAGCACACGGCGGCGGGAAGGCAGCGTCACCGGACGCACCGTGGGGTCGAGCGTGGCGAACATGCGCGCGTCGGCCAGCACTGCGGCTTGGGCCAAACGGTTGAAGAGCGTGGATTTTCCCGCGTTGGTGTAGCCCACCAGCGCAATCGTCGGCAAGGGGACCGCCTGGCGCTTGCGGCGATGCAGAGCGCGGCCGGCCCGCACGCTATCCAGATCCTCCTCGATTTTCTTGACCCGGCGGTGGATGCGGCGGCGATCGGTTTCCAACTGCGTTTCACCGGGGCCGCGCGTGCCGATGCCGCCGCCCAGCCGGGACATCTGCACGCCCCGGCCGGTCAGGCGCGGCAGCAGATAATTCAACTGCGCGAGTTCCACCTGCAATCGGCCCTCACGCGTCCGCGCGCGCCGGGCGAAGATATCCAGGATAAGTTGGGTGCGATCGATAACGCGGCACGGCAGCTCCTTTTCCAGGTTGCGCTGCTGGGTGGGAGTCAGGTCGTGATCGAAAATGCACACATCCGCATTCAGGGACTGGCTCAATTGCGCCAGTTCCTGGACTTTGCCTTGGCCGATAAGGGTGGCGGCTTCGGGCGCGGCGCGGGATTGGACGACCCGGCCGGCGATGACGGCGCCCGCGCTGGCGGCCAATTCCTCCAGTTCGTCCAAAGACTCCGCCGCATCCGCGGGCCCATAGGACGGCAATGCCCGCCGGTCGCCCGGGGCCCCGGCGCGGCGGCTCTTCCAATCCACCCCGGCCAGGATCGCCCGTTCCGGCGGCGTTTGTGGGGTGGTGGAGATCTAGACCTCCGTGGTTTCCGCCTGCGCCACGGAGGCGGATACCGGCGCACCGGCCCCGGACTGCGCGGCGGCCTGCGAATTCCCGGCGTAGGAGTGGGTGGTTTTCAATGTCACCACGGTGGAGATGGCGTGCTTGAAGATCAGTTGCTCCTGGTTGTTGGTTTCCAAAACCAGGGAATACTTGTCGAAACTCTTGATGCGGCCGGAAAGTTTCACCCCACTCATTAAATAGATGGTGAGGACAATTTTGTCTTTTCGCGCGTTGTTCAAAAAGCTATCTTGAATGTTCTGCGCTGGTTTATCCATGGTTCCCTCAGAGTTGTTCGGGGCCAAGCGGCACACTCCGAATTGGCAACCATATTGTAACCGAACTGGGGGGCGGGCGGCGCGGAACCCTATTCGATCGTATATAGAGGATCGAAGTTCGGCACTCCCGCATGCTGTCCGGCAATCCAACGCAACACGTACACCACTCGCGGGTCGCTCACATTTCCGGTCAGCGCATTGGGGATTACTTCCCCGAAAAAATGCGCGACGGGGTCTTTGTAGTAATCGATATCGGGCTCCACGTAAACGCAGTCGATACCGTCGATGGTTCTCTTATTGTTCCCGTGGAAAGTGAGTTGCACATTCGCTTCGCCAAATTGGATCTGTTTGAAGCTGCTGGTGGCATCGCCGTGCAGGGCCAAATCGATGGCCGGCTCGGTGACGAATTTTCCCTGCTGTGCGGCGAGTTGCACTTGATTCTCCAATTGCGGATCGGCATAGCCGAAAATGCGGTCCGGCGCCAACGCCGGCAGATCGAACTGCTTGAAGTAGTCGAGCGGCGAGCCTTGCGGCAGGAATATCTGCTGCATGGCAGTGGTGATGTTCAACAAACACGCCAGAACGTTGGGACCATCTTCCATCAGCGTTCCATACGCGGCGCCGGCGTCACCGGGCGTGCTCGCCTGGAATATCTGCGCTACTAGAGGCTTCTTTGCCTGGAGGTCGGCCCATTGCGCTTGCGCAAAGTGAAAGTCGCCGTTTTTTGGAAGCAGCATCAAGTCCAGCGTGGGCGGCGCGTTGGGGCTTATCGTCACCGGCTGGAAACCGGCTTGTTGGTACCCGTTCGCGAAAGCGACGATCGAGCAATCGTCGTCGGGGTCGTCGTGGAAGGGCAACGCGAAGGTTTTGCCCGGACCAGCGACGTAATCCCTAAACAGTAGATTTTGGGCGCCATCGACGATCGACAGAAGGATCTGCGTGCCCGCGGCGATGGGCTGGCGCGTGCCGTCGTACACGTTGACGGTCACCAAGCCCGTTCCGGGATCCACGGCGGGCAAGACGGAAATTGTGTCTGGCATGCAACGGTCTCCTTGGTCCATTGGATGGACTCCACCAAGTCTACACGAAAATCTCCAGTCAGGCTCAGGCTAGGAGAACCCGTAATTTCTGGTAATCTAATCCCATAACAACGTGCAACCCTAGTATCCGTGTGGCTCGCGGCGGCCAGCTTGACGGAAGAACCCCGCTGATCCTCTTGCTGGTGTGCCTGACCTTGCTGGGCCAATGCTTCACGCTGGCTTCCCAGGAAGAAGCGCACCATGCGACCGACCATTGCTGCCTTCTCTGTCATGTGGGACCGCTGCCCTTCCTGCAAACTACTGCGGCCGCCACGGTAACGCCCGTCTTTCTGGTAGCATGGCTCGCCCCCGACCCGGATTTCGAGCCTGTCCACTCGCCCGTGTTGTTCGCTACCTCCACACGCGGACCTCCCGCCGCATAGCGCCTCCCATTGTTCATCGTGTTTTCAAGAGAGGAGAACAGTATCGCCATGCAGACAGCATCGTCGTGCATTGGCATGCGGCTATTGCCATTCGCCGCATGTGCCCCCGCGGCGCTCCTGGCGGCGCTCGGGCTGTCCCAATCGGCTTGCGGAGGGTCCCATACGGCCGCAACCAAGGCGTCGGAATCGAATGCGCAGCCCGGTTTTTTCAGCGTGCCGCAGGATCAATTGGCGCACTTGAGAATAACGCAAGTGGCGAAGACCTCCTGGGGGGTCGCGATCCACACCACCGGCACGGTGGATTGGGACCAGGACCACACCACGCAGGCCATCACGCAGGTGAACGGGCCGATCACCCGCATTCTGGTAGACGTTGGCACGCCGGTCAAGAAAGACGATCCCCTGCTCTTCGTCTCCAGCCCGGATGTCGCCAACGCCATCGCGGCATACCGCAAGGCCCGCAACCGTGAGCAGTTCAACAAGCGCATCGTGGACCGCATGAAAGAGATGCTAGACCACGGAGTGGTGGCCGCGAAGGATTACGAAAGCGGCGTGGCGGACTACAACGACGCTACCACCGACGTCCAGAACAGTATCCAGCCGCTGCGTATTTTCGGCATTACCGCGCAGGAGATCGACCAGGCCGAGAAGCAGGGCACCACCATCAGCACCGAACTGGCCGTCCGGTCTCCCATCTCCGGGGTGATCGTGCAGAAGCTCATTTCTCCCGGCATGCTGATCGAAGCGGGGCAAACCGTTTGCTTCCAGATCAGCGACGTTTCCACTGTGTGGGTGCAAGGCCACATCTTCGATCGCGATCTGCCGTCGGTCAGGAATGGCGATGGGGTGGAGGAAACCAATCCATCCTTTAGCCGAAGCTTTCACGGCGCGATTGCCTACATTGGGTCCTTCGTGGATCCCAACACTCGCACCACGCCGGTGCGCATCGTCACCGGCAATCCCGGCGGTTTGCTAAAGAAGGATATGTTCGTCGACGCGGTCGTGCATACCAGCCGGCGCAACAACATCCTGGTGGTGCCGGTGGCGGCGGTGTTGCGCGACGACAAGAACGAACCGATCGTCTACGTGCAGGCCGCGCCCGGCAAGTTCGCCCAACGTTCTGTAACGATCGGGCCGCAGCAGGATGGAATGGTCGAGATCGCCAGTGGCTTGCAGGCCGGCGAAAACGTAGTGGCCGACGGCAGTCTCTTCCTGCAGTTCGCCAACGCGATTCAGTAGAGGCGCAAACGGAATGATCGCGAAACTAGTCTCCTTCGCCCTGCGGCAACGATTCCTGATCGTAATCGCCTCGCTCGCCCTGATGCTTTGGGGCGCTCTCTCTTTTCAGAAACTGCCGATCGACGCCTACCCGGACCTGTCGCCGCCGCACGTGGAAATCATTACGCAGTGGCCCGGCCACGCCGCCGAGGAAATCGAACGGCTGGTCAGCATTCCGATTGAAATCGAGATGAACGGCATCCCGCGCCTCGAGGCGCTGCGCTCGATTTCCCTTTATGGCCTCTCCGCCATCGAGATGAATTTCGAATACGGCGCCGATCCGTACTTCGTGCGCGAGCAGGCGTTTGAGCGCATGGCCAACGCCTCGGTGCCTAACGGTTTGCAGCCCACCATTTCGCCGCTATTCAGCCCCAGCGGCTTGATATATCGCTATGTCTTGCAGAGTCCGGATCGCTCGCCGCAGGACCTGAAAGTGATCGAGGATTGGGTGCTGGAGCGCCACTACCGCTCCATACAGGGCGTGGCGGACGATTCCGGTTTCGGCGGCACAGACATGCAATATCAGGTGCTGCTGGATCCCAACAAGCTGTTCGCGTATGGCGTCACGGTTCCGCAAGTGACCCAACAACTGAGCGGCAACAATGCCAACGCCGGCGGTGGATTCTATTCCCAGGGGGGCCAATTCTATTACATCCGGGGCTTGGGGCTGGTGCGCGATACGGCGGACATCGGGAACATCGTTCTGCAGGAGAAGAACGGTATCCCGGTTTACGTAAAAGACATCGCCAAGGTGGAAATCGGCCATGCGCCGCGGCTGGGTCAATTCGGATACATGCGGCAGGATGAGGCGGTGGAAGGCGTTATCCTGATGCGCGTGGGCGAGCAGGCGCAAGTTATTCTGCGGCGCGTGGAAGCCATGACCAAGGAACTCAATGAGCACGTGTTGCCCCCCGACGTGAAGGTGGTGCCGTATTACGACCGCCAGGGTCTGATCGAAGAGACCACCAAGACGGTGGAGGCCAACCTGCTGCGCGGCATGCTGCTGGTGCTCGTGATTCTGGGGCTGTTCCTGTTCAGCGTGCGGACGGCGCTGATCGTTGCGATTACGATTCCGTTTGCGCTGATGTTTTCGTTCATCTGCCTGGACTGGCGGCATATTCCGGCCAACCTGCTGTCCATCGGCGCCATCGACTTCGGGATCATCGTGGATGGCTCGGTGGTGATGGTGGAGAATATCTTCCGCGAGCTGGCGGCCCGGCATCAAGACGATACCGGCGAGGCGGGGGGGCTGCGGCATCTTCACTTTATCGAAGTCATCCGCGCGGCGGCGCACGACGTGGAGCGGCCGATCTTCTACGCGATCGCGGTGATCATCGCCGGATATCTGCCGATTTACGTGCTCACCGGGCCATCCGGCCGGCTGTTCCAGCCCATGGCGGACACCATGTCGTTCGCGCTGCTGGGCGCGCTGCTTTGCGCCCTGACGCTGCTGCCCGTGCTGTGTTCGTTCTTTCTGCGGAAGCATGTACACGAGCCGCGCAACCGGGTCTACGATGGGATTCGCGGCTTGTACGGCAGGATGTTGGGCTGGTGTCTGCGCAACCGATTGATCACCGTGGCCGTCATCCTGGCGATTTTCGCCGCTTCGCTGCTGCTGATTCCATCCATTGGCGGCGAGTTCATGCCCCACTTGGACGAAGGTGCGCTGTGGGTGCGCGCCACCACGCCTTACACGATTTCGTTCGAGGAAGCTTCCAAGCTCTCGCCGCAGATCCGGAATATCCTGCGCAGCTTCCCGCAGGTGACCACCGTGGCCAACGAACTGGGCCGGCCAGACGACGGCACCGATACCACAGGATTCTTCAACAACGAATTCTATGTGGGATTGAAGCCCTATAACGACGGCGCATGGCATGGCAGTATCGGTACCAAGCCGGAGCTGACTAAAGCCATCCAGCAGAAGCTGGCGGCGTTTCCGGGTGTGATCTTCAACTACACGCAACCGGCCGAGGATGCCGTGGACGAAGCCGAAACCGGATTGAAGAGTTCGCTGGCGGTGAAGATCTTCGGCCCGGACCTGGCTACCCTCGAGGATAAAGCCGTGCGGGTTAAGAACATTATCGGCAAGGTTCGGGGCATCACCGGGATCACGGTGGTGCGGGAACTCGGCCAACCCACACTGGTGATTACGCCGGACCGCGCCAAGTTGGCCCGCTACGGCCTGAACGTGAGCGACGTCAATACCATGGTGGAAACCGCCATGGGCGGCACGGCCGCTACGCAGGTGATTCAGGGAGAGCGCCAGTTTGACTTGGTGGTGCGCATGCAAGAGCCGTATCGCAGCGACGAAAACGCTATCAAGAGCCTGCTCATCGCCACGCCAGACGGCCAATACCTGCCGCTCAGCCAATTCTGCGAAATCAAGGTCGAGAGCGGCGCATCGTTTATTTATCGCGAATCGAATTCGCGGTTCATCGGAGTCCAGTTCAGCGTGGAAGGCCGCGACCTCGCCAGCGCCGTCGGAGAAGCCCGCAAGAGAGTCGCCGCGGCCGTGAAACTTCCCATCGGCTACCAATTCGATTGGGGTGGAGAATACAAGGAATACCTGGCGTCGCTGGACCAGATGAAGATCATTCTGCCATTGACGGTGCTGTTAATTCTGCTGATCCTGTTCGCGCTGTACGGAAACTTGAAATTCCCGCTGATCATTTTCTTCAGCGTGCTGGTGACCGAGCCGGTCGGCGGATTGCTGGCGCTGCGCATTACACATACCAATTTCAGCGTGTCGTCGATGTTGGGTTTCGTGGCCCTGATGGGTGTCGCGGTGCAGACCAGCGTGATTCTTTATTCGTTCATCAACAAGTTGCGCCTGGAAGGCAAAGACATCCTGACGGCCACGCTGGAAGCCTCGTTGCTGCGGCTGCGCCCTATCATGATGACGGCGCTGGTGGCCTGTTTCGGCCTGCTTCCCGCGGCCATGTCCACGGGAATCGGCAGCGATTCGCAGAAGCCGTTCGCCATCGTGATTGTGGCCGGCCTGGCCTCCCGGCTCTTCCTGTCGATTTTCCTTGCGCCGGTGCTGTACGCGCTGGCGGCGCGCGACGGCGATACATTGCAAGTCTGATGGAGCAAGACCGCTTCCTGACGGTCGCGGCTCGGCAACCGTTTCTGAGCCGCGACTGTCAGGGAGCGGTTTGGATAAGTGATCAGTTTGATGGAGAAAAAATGCGGCGATCGATCTGGCATCTACAAATCGGGGTTTTCATGTGCGGCTGCCTATGCCGTGCCCAAACCACGCTGACATGGCAGCAGGTGAAAGACAAGTTCGAAGCGGACAACCCCAACCTGCGCGCGGGCCAACTGAACATCCAGGAATCCAAGGCGGACGAGATCACCGCGTATCTGCGGCCAAACCCGAACTTCACCGCGAGCCTCGATCAGTTGCAGCCCTTTAACGGCAATCCCTATCGTCCGTTTGCCTACGTCTTCCCGCTGGTGGCGTTCGATTATCTGCACGAGCGGCAGCACAAACGGGAACTCCGGCTGGAGAGCGCGCAGAAGGGCACCTCCATCGCCGAATCGCAGCAACTCGACCTGGAACGTACGCTGCTTTTCAATTTGCGCAGCGCCTTCGTGCTCACCCTGCAGGCCAAGGCTCTGCTGGCGAATGCCAAGGAGAACCTGGATTACTTCGATAAAGAGTTGTCCATCAGCCGCGTGCGCTTCAAATCCGGCGATATCGCGCGCGTGGATTTGGACCGCCTGGTTTTGCAGCGCGCGCAATACGAATCCGACTATCAGACCGCGCTAGTCAACGCTCGAACCGCGAAGATCACGCTGCTGATGCTGCTCAACGACCGCACGCCCGTGGACCGGTTCGACGTGGCGGGGCCGTTCGAATTCCAGGAGCGCACCATGCCGCTCGACGACTTCCACGCAGTGGCGCTGGCGGCCAGGCCGGATCTGAAGGCTGCGGTCGAAACCGTCGAAAAAGCCGAGACCGATCACAAACTCGCGGTATCGAATGGCTCCACGGATCCAACCTTCGGCGTGGATCTGGGGCGCAACCCTCCCATCACGATCTATATCGGATTCAGCGTCAACATTCCGTTGCGTATTTTCGACAAAAACCAGGGAGAGAAGCAGCGCACGGAGATCGACATCGCGCATGCGCAACGGCAAAAGGACGCCGCCGAAGCGCAGGTATTCAGCGACGTGGATTCGGCTTACTTTACGGTGGTTAGTTCGGTGAATCTGTTGCTGCCCTATAAGGGCGCGGACGGTTATCTGGAGACGGCCACGCGGATTCGGGACGCCATGTCGTTTGCGTATCAGCGCGGCCAGGCGGCGCTGCTCGACTACCTGGATGCGCAACGGGACTATCGCGCCACACAGGTGGCTTACATCAACTTGGTGGGATCGTATCTGAGCGCCGCCAGTCAGTTGAATACGGCTGTGGGGAAGGAAGTTATCCAGTAGGAATTCAGTTGGATTTCTCGACCAGGGCGCGCACCGGGATCCGGTTCCGCAGAATCAGCCGCCGGATTTCGGCGGGCGTCAATTTGGCGATGCGCCGCACTTCACCCCGTTTGCGGAGCATACGCGGCAGCAGCGGCAGAGCGGCTAGATCCGCGCGCACAATCGCCCATGCCAGCCGCAGTTTGTTGCCGAGGCCCGGGAAGCGCGCCATCTCGCCTTTCCCGCCGGCCGCGGCCAGCAATCCGCCGGCCAAGCGCACCGCGAAGTAATACGGGTTCAGCGTCAGCAGATTCCAGGGGAACAGCTTGGCGGCCAGCAGCATGCGGTTGCGCTCGATCAGGAAGATGCGTTTGGCCGATCCCGCATCCAGGCTGGCCCCGCGACGATGGCGCACCACCGCGCCGGGCATGTAGAGACATCGCCAACCCGCGATCCGCGCCCGCAGTCCGAGTTCCGCGTCATCGCCGAACATGAAGAAGTCTTCGTCGAATCCGCCGATCGCATCCAGCATGGCTTTGCGGTACATGCCGGCGCAGCCATCCGGCCACAGGCACTCTTCGACCTGGTTAAATTGGCCTGCATCGATCTCGCCGGTGCCGCGCCCGCGGTTCTGGCCATCGGGATAGATCAGGTGCCCAACCTTATCGATGCGGCGGGGATCTTCCCAGACCAGCACCTTCGCGGCGGCCATGCCGATATCCGGGGCTGCATCGAAGGCCTGGCGCAGATTGGCTAGAAAGTCCGGTTCGGCCTCCGCATCGTTGTTCAGCAGCGCGATGAACTGCCCGCGGGCCGCGCCGAACGCCTGGTTGTTGGCGGCGCAGAAGCCCAGATTTGCAGCGTTGGCGATGACGCGCACACCGAATTCAGAGCGCACCATTTCGGCCGAACCGTCGCTCGATCCGTTGTCGACCACGATCACTTCGAAGGTGACGCCGCGCTGGGCGGCCAGCGACGCCAGGCAGGCGCGCAGGTATTCGCGCCGGTTCCAATTGACGACGGCCACCGTGATCTCGGGCGCCGGGTCAGCGCCCACGGGGAATACTCATGCTGCCATGGTAGCGGAGTAGACGTCCCCATCTGGAAGGCGCCTGGGGACGCGGCAAGCCTGCGTGCGTGCGCCGCGCGGGCGGCAGGCCGGTTGTACGGCCGGCTCCGGCTGCACGATCTGCATCCTTAGACGCTTCAGGGCCCGGCATAGGCGGACGTTTAGGCCCGTCGGGCTGATGCCGCGTGCGCGGGCCATCTCCTGCCGGTCGCGCTCTTCGCAGTGCAGCTCAACGATCAGCCGGCGGTCCTCCGCGGACAACTGCATCACCGCGCGCCACATCCGCTCTCGGCGTTCTTTGTCCACCAGAATCGTATCGAGATGCGGCTGGCAGTCGGGCAGTTCCATGCCCGGCAAGGCTTCGGTGACGTGGGTCTTGCGGCGGGATTCCTGGGCCACCCGGTCGCAGACGCCGCGCACGAACGAGCTGAACTGCTCGGGTTCTCGAACCCGCCCGCCGTCCACCAGGCAAAAGACCCTGCAGAAGGTTTCGTTGCGAATGTCTTCGATGGCGTTGTGGTCGTAAAGCCTATAACGTAGCCTGGCTTCGAGCACGGGCGTAAGCGAAGATACCAGAAACATGCATGTGTCGGGATCGCGCTGTTTCAATCTGGTTAAGAAGCCGGCGTCAAAGTTCATGGCGATCCTTTCCCAGCCGTCCGGCGGCACCCTGGGGCACACTACCCCTTACATCCAAATTCATGGCAGCATCTCCTTCCCGCGATGGACAACCAGTCGGGCGGCCAAGTAGCGCCGCGCCGCGTGGCGTCTTTTCCGCGGGTTTCAAGTAATAAATCGAAACCTGCGGTGAATTCCCTTCGTAAGCAGCGTTGGGGAGAGAAAGTCGGAGGCATTTGTGTCCAGCATTCCGGACGTGCTACTATCTCCTGCACTGGCACACGACTATAGCGACTTATCTGGGGAGGAGTTGCTGCGCGTATGTGCGGACCTGCGGAACGCCGCCGCATGGGACGAGCTTATCCGCCGCTTCCACGCCCCCATCTATGCGGCTGTATTGCGCACCGGCCAAAGGTATGCCCAGTTTCAGCGCAGCCTGTGCGACGATCTGGTACAGGAAACCTACCTTAGACTTGCGGCGCACCAAGCCAAAGCGCTACGCGAGTTCGTGCCCCGGCATACGGGATCGGCATGCCGTTACTTGCAAGTGATCGCCGTTCGAGTAACTCACGACTGCTGCAAGAAGAATGATTTCCGCCGCTTGCAGGAGCTTCCGGCAGATCTGCCCGATATCGCCGCGCCCGACAAGACGGAATGGCTCGCGCTGCGGATGGAACTCGACGATAGGCTGCATAAACAAGCCTCCGCCAGGGACCGCCGAATCTTCTGGCTGTATTACGCGCAGGGCCTGACGGCCAAGGAGATCGCCGCACTAGCCAGTATAGGACTTACAGTCAAGGGCGTGGAGAGCGTCCTGCGCCGTCTGACCCGCGGTTGTTCCTGATAAATCTCGACCACTGCCAAAGGGAACAGCCCTTCCGATTCGTTATCCTGATATAACGTACATGTCTAACTTGGAACCAAGCGGCGAATACGAGGGCGGACTCGCCCTCGAAGAGTCGCCGGAAGAACTACTGCAGAAGTGTGCAGATATGGACGACACAGAGGCCTGGGATAGATTCCTGGCGCGATTCAATCCGTTGATCATCGCTACCGTGGTACGCACCATCCGGCGGTATGGATTCGATCGCGCCGGCTTGCGCGACGACTTGGTGCAGGACGTGTATCTCAAGTTCAGCGCGAACCGGGCAAAAGTGTTGCGCGAATTCAAACCCTTGTATCCCGGCGCGGTATTCGGCTATCTCAGGGTGATCGCGGCGAATGTGGTGCACGATCATTTCAAATCGAAGATGGGCAAGTATTCCGATCAATCGCCCTTGCCCGATAATGTAGCTGCGCCGGACGAAACGGAATGGCGGCTGCTGCTGCGCGACATCGACGATTTGCTCAAGAAGCCGCCCGTAAGCGCGAGAGATCGTCAGATCTTCTGGCTTTACTACCGCCAGGGGATGTCCGCGAAGGAAATTGCGGCGATTTCCAGTCTCAATCTAACTATTAAGGGTGTAGAAAGCGTAATCGTGCGTTTGAATCAGTTAATTCGCAATGCTTTTGAGAACGGCGAAAGGCAATAGCGCGGCGGAATCGTTTCTTAGGATGAGTATGAAAATTGGGGATATGAGTGGCGGAGACCTAATCGAGCGGCTGCAGGCCGGCGCGCAGGCACATCGGCGGCCGCAAAAGACGCGGAAGTGTCCCGATGAGGACACGTTGCGGTTGCTGCTGCCCGGCCAGTTGGAACCTGAGGAAGCCGACAAGCTGTTGACGCACGCCGCCGAATGCGACTGGTGCGGCACCGTGTTGCGGGAAGCCGCGCAAGATCTGACCGATCCTCCCACAGGTGAGGAAGAGGAATTGGCCGGCAAGGCGCGGTTGGCCGATCCGCGGCGGCGCCGGGAGTTGGTGGAACGCATTGTCACCAGGCGCGAACGGACGGTTGATAGATGGCGGCTCCCGATTTTGCGGTGGTGGCCGGCATGGGGATTGGCGGCCGCGGTGCTAGTCGGCGGTGTTTCCTATCAACAATGGATGCGGAGCCCGACGCGCACCGAGGGGCTGCTCGCCCAAGCTTACACTAAGCGCCGCCCGATGGAAATGCGCGTGCCGAAGGCCGAGTGGGGCCAAATGCGGGTACAAATGGGCGCGGGTTTGTCGAGTTCCCACGAGCCCCCGGAGTTGTTGGACGCAAAAGCTAATATCGCGCGGGGCATCGACGCCGGTCCCGACGATCCCAGGTGGCTAAAGTTTGAGGGAGAGGCGGACCTTCTTGAAGGCAGGGAAGGCGTTGCTATCGATGAGTTGGAGCGCGCCAGGTCGCTACGTCCGGGTGATGTGAACATTCTGGTGGATCTGGGGGCCGCATACTACCAAAGGGCAGTGAAGGAGGACCAGCCGGAGTCGTACGAGCTGGCATACGAGCGCCTTTCGGAAGGGGTGCGGCTGAAACCGAGCGAGCCCACGCTGCTTTTCAACCAAGCCCTGGCCGCGGAACATATCGAAACACCAGGTGTGGCGCAGGCGGCGTGGGAGGCCTATCTGAAGGTTGATTCCAGCGGCGGCTTTGCCCGGGAGGCTCGGTTACACCTGGAAAACGTAAAAAAAAACTCAAGCAACAGCAGGACTACGCCGCCAATACAACCCCTGACGCACTGATCGCCGAATTGCGGCGAACGGGTGCGGCGGGGGAACTGTACGCTCCGGACGAGGAGTATCTCAACGTGGCGGTGACACGGCTGTTGCCAGAGTTTTACAGTGCGCATGCCGAGGTTGGTACGGGTGCAGTGCTGAGGGGGCTGGCTGACAGGCTGATTGCCCGTCACGGCGACCGGTGGCTTGCAGATGCGTTGAAGACGCCGCATTCGCCGAGTTCGACGGCGGCTTTTATAGCGCTGGGGAGAGCGCAGGAGGCTGTCGAGGCCTGGGATTTTTCCACGGCTGGCGCGGAGGCCCAGAAGGCGATGCCCCTATTTCAGTCGGGAGGCGGCGCGGCAGGAACGATGCTCGCGAGGCTAGAGCAGGTATTCGCGCTCGATTGGGATGAACGCGGGCAACAATGCTTGGCGGCGGCCGACACGCTCTTGCAGTCTCTGCGAGCGCGCTCCTATGCTCGGACTGGAACAGAGGCAATGCTTGAAGAGGGCAGTTGTGCGATGTCGACGGGCGATGTAGAGCGCGCCGATATGAGCGAACGCAAAGCGCTCGAAAGGGCACAAAACGAGGACTATAGTGTGCTTTCATTACGGGACCTCGGGCTCAGCGCCAGTCGCGATGCACTGATTGGAAATAGGGCCGCCGCGTGGCGGGAAAATTTCAAAGGCTTGGCGCGATATTGGGCCGGCAGGTATCCCCCGTTGCGGGCCCACCAGTTCTATTCAGCGCTGTCGCAGCTTGCCCGGCAGAGCCACGCCACGTACTCAGCCGTTGCCTGGACACGTGAGTTGGCCGAGCTGGATTCGATGCAGGGGAACAAGAATATCTATGGCCCAACCCTGTGGCAGCTTGGCCTGACCGAGCTCGGCGTTGGATTCGGCGACTCCGCGCATCAACATCTGCAGTTATCGATCAAGATCGATCCGCAGATGCGTACCGCGCCGAGGCCGCAGATCGATTTGGCCGCTTTGGAGACGACCGACGGGGAATTGGGCAAGGCGCTCTCCCGCCTGCTGGCCGTTCGAAAGGAAGCGGAGGGTCGCAACAACCTGACAAGGTTGCAGTTTGCAGCCGAGTTGGGGCGATTGCAGCTACGGCGCCGCGAGTACGCCGAAGCCAGAAAACTCTTTGACCAAGCTCGCCGAATCGGCGAGGATAGCTGGTCGCGCGCAACGGGCGAACAGCGCGTGCTTTGGTCGCGTGCCATGGCCAGCATTTATCGAGGTTTGGTGGAGTGCGAGATCAAGGCAGACCCTCGCCATGCTCGAATGCTCTGGTCGCAGTATAGAGCTCGTCTGTTCGCGCGCGGCGACGCAATAACTACACCTGACGGCACCTTGCCGCTTGGTGAGGCACGACTATCTTTCGCTGAACTGCCATCGGGAGTAGCCGTCTGGCTGGAGACCGATCATGTACTCGACCTGCATTGGATCAGGTCGCCGGAGTTGCTGTACGAGGCCGTCGACCGGCTCGCGCGCGGTTGCGCGCGTGAGGAATCCCCGGGGGCGGTAGTGCGGGCGGAGGCGCGAGACCTCTCGCAGAAGCTGATAGATTCCTGGGATGGCGAGTTGAATAATGTGCGCACACTGGTCGTCGAGACCGATGGACCGGTCGCGCGGGTACCGTGGCTAGCACTGGTGCGGCAAAACGGGCATTATTGGTCGGACGACTTCGCAGTGAGGATCCGCGCTGGGGTGTCTGATGGTACGGCTGCGGCGCCGGTGGCGTCTGACAGCCAGGCGCTGATTGTTGGTGCGCCTGCGATGCTAGGTGAGGATGGCCTTGGCGACCTCCAAAATGCCCGGGCGGAAGCTGAAAAGGTTTCTCGCCTGTTTCGTCGTTCTATTCCTTTGATGGGGCGGTCGGCCGTTCTGAGCGAGGTTCGCGAACGGCTTGCCCAAGCTGAGCTGTTTCATTTCACGGGACACGGCTATGGCGGAGAAGGAGGCGGCCTTCTGTTGAGAGGAGCCGAGGGAGGGCCCGCGCTGTTGCGAGCGGGGGATATACAGGATCTGGATCTTTCGCGTTGCAGCTTGGTGGTGCTGGCGGGCTGCTCCACCGCGGCCGGCGAACGGGGTGGTCCGGGCGACCCGCAGAGCCTGGTGCGCGCTTTTCTGCGCGCGGGTGCCGGAGATGTCGTGGCCGGCCTTTGGGACCTGGACTCGGATGGCACCCAAAAGCTCGTCGACAAATTCTATGAGTCTCTGTTGTCGGGATCTCCGGTAGCGGAGTCATTGGGCAAAGCAGCGGCCGCCGTGCGATCCGATAGCAGGTATAGGCATCCTTATTATTGGGCGGGTTTAGAGGTTTTCAGCAACAACTGAAATTCAAAGCGCATAGGAGGCAAGTTATGGCGGCAACCGGAACACTGAACGTGGTTTGCCACGGCTCGATCATTTATGTGGTGGGCAGCGATGGAGCAATCGAATTATTGTTGCCCAAAATCGACCCCAAGTGGGATCATTGCTACGAAGCTGGTACATGGGCCGGCGACCGGCTAACAAGCCTCATGATCGGCGAAGAATACCAGCTTGGTGGCGTGGAAGCTGGAGACGGGAAGCAGAGGTTCGATCCAAAAGTCAACATCATTATAGAGGGCCCGTTGCCGCCCCTGGACGTAAAGGAACTCCGGCGAGTTCGCCTGCCGCCACCAAAGCGGATTTTCTCGGCGGATCTCATTCGAGTGCCGGCGGGCACTTTCAAGAGCGCGACCGACCTGCGAGTGGCTGACATAAGGGAGTTGGCAACCCTCAGTGTGCTGTCGTACGACTGCGACGATCTAAGTGCGCCGAGGCTGCTGACCGATGCCGGCAACGACTTCAGATGGCTTCCCGAAATCGTCAGCGATGGCGCGAGCCAGTCGGTCAACCTGCATATCTTCGCGGAGCCGTCGACTTTCCGTCCCTTGGAAACAGGAGCTGGCGCTCCCGATGCCCCATTGCCCTTCAACGTGCTCTTGGATTGCGTTGCGGGCGACCCGGGTCTCACTATGCTTCCGCCCGGTGACTCCGGCGGGGTGCTTTTCGCGGATGTAGAGCCCGGCGCACCGATTCCTGGTTTACCAGAACCTGAAAAGCTGTCTCTCTCCCAGCATGTGCAGATAGTGAGATATGGCATGTTGCTCAACCAGGTTCACCCGTATGATTGCGGACCACTCGTCGTGCAGACACCGGTTACGGGGAAAACGTCGGTAGTGGAACGCACTTTGTCGGTCCCGCAGGACAACGAATCCGGCGCGCTTGCCCAATCGGAGACCGTCGGCCGCGGCTTCGCGCCGTTGCAAAACGAGGCGCCTACAGTGCTCGCGGAGCCAAGTGCGGTCGTAATTTACTGGGGAACGCCAGACGTCGACTCACAGGTAGACCCAACAGTTCAGCGACTCCTCGGCTTGGATTTCACCAAGTCCGCCTTAGCGGAATACGGCGTGAACTCGCCGCAATATCTAGGGTCGGTCGCCAATCCGAACGGAAGCAAAACCGAGATGGTAGACTCCGAGCGAGTTCTCACCACCCCGGAGCGCAGCCCTATCGCTGGCGGGCTTAACGACCTGATCCTTTCGGGCAAGATTCCCGACCCGCGCCAGGATCCAAATCTGCTGTTCCTGATCGTGGCGGCTCCGGGCGCCAAGAGCAAAACCCCCGGCATCAGCGGCGGCCATAACTACTTCTACCTCGAAATCCCCGGCGGCGATCAGGGGAATGCGCGCGTGCCCGTGCGTTACGCCTGGGCGCTCCAGAACCCGGTGAACGGGAGCACTCTGACGCCCCTCAAGAACCTCACCTGGACGCTCTCGCACGAGTTGCTGGAAGCTTGCACCGATCCGGAGCCGCCCCACGGCTACGTGTTTGAAGGCGCGGAGATTTGCGATATCGCTGCGGGCCTGCATGGCGCCGTGGATGGCATCGAGGTCACCGGCTACTTCTCGTACCGGGACGGGATCTACAAGACGCCTTGCGAAGCTGTGGACCGCTCCCTAACGGTCGCGGCTCGGTAACATCGCGGCTCGGTAACATCGCGGCTCGGCGGCGCTACTGAGCCGCGCGCGTAAGCAAGCGGTCTTCAGCGCCCCAAGGCCGCCTGCGAGCTCGTCACCGCCAGCGGATTCGCCAGGTGATGTTCCGCGTAATAACCCGGCCGGACGCGCTCCACAATCTGCGCCACCGGCCGGTCCAGCACGCCGAAGTAGGATTGCGGATTCAACCCGATCCAGAAGGCCCAGATCAGCAGCGGCGCGAAGACGGCGATCTCGCGCCACGACAGGTCGCGCAGCTTCATATTCTTCTCCGACACATCGCCCAGCATGGTCCGCTGAAACAGCCAGATCAGGTAAGCCGCGCCCAGCGCGATGCCCACCGCGCCCCAGAAAGCCCAATTGAAAGACATCTGGTAAGCGCCCTGCAGGATGGTGATCTCGCCGATGAAGCCGTTCAGCGCCGGCATGCCCAGCGAACTGAGCGATGCGATCAGGAACACGATGGTGAACACCGGCATCACCTTCATCAGCCCGCCGTATTCGGAGATCTCGCGCGTGTGCCGACGCTCGTAGACCACCCCTACAATCAGGAAGAGCATACCGGTGGAGATGCCGTGGTTCACCTGCTGGATGATGGAGCCGGAGATGCCCGCCGGATTCAGCGCGAAGATTCCCAGCGTGCAGAACCCCAGGTGGCTGACCGAGGAGTAGGCCACCAGCTTCTTCCAATCCTTCTGCATCAGGCAGGCCAGCGCGCCGTACACGATGCCGATGATGGAGAGCACCGCCATGATGTTCACGATGGTGGGATTCTTGGCGGACTCCGGCAGCAGCGGCAGCGAGAAACGCAGGAATCCGTACGTGCCCATCTTCAATAGGACGGCCGCCAGGATCACGGAGCCGGCCGTAGGGGCTTCGGTATGCGCATCCGGCAGCCAGGTATGGAACGGGAACATGGGAACCTTCACGGCGAAGCCCACGAAGAACGCCCAGAAAACCCACCATTGCAGTGACGGCGAGAGGCTGGTGCGCATCAGGTCGGCCAGGTCGAAGGAATAGGTTTGGAATTGCGAGTAGTGCTGGGTGTAGAGGATCAGGATGCCGAGGAACATCAGCACCGAGCCGATCAAGGTATAAATGATGAACTTGATGGCTGCATAAGCGCGCCGCTGACCGCCCCAGATGGCGATGATGAAGTACATGGGCACCAGCGTGCTTTCCCAGAAGACGAAGAACAGCAGCATGTCGAGCGACATGAAGACGCCCAGCATGGCGGTCTGCAGCAGCAGGAAGAATGCGTAGTATTCCTTGAGCCGGTTCTCGATGGCGTTCCAGCTCGACAGGATGGAGAGGAAGCCCAGCACCGTCGTGAGCATGACCAGCAGGAGGCCAAGCCCGTCGATGCCCAGGTGGTAGGATGCGCCAATGCTCGGAATCCAGGAACCCTGCTCTTCAAACGACCAGGTGCGGGTGCGGTCGAACTGGAACACTAGCGGCAGCGAGACCAGGAATCCGATGAACGAGGCGGTGTTGGCCCAGAGCTTGATCAGGCGCGGGTTCGACGACGGCAGGAAGAGCAGCACCAGCAGGCCAGCCAATGGCGTGAAGAGGACGATCGAGAGAATGTGGTCCATAGGGGCGGATTGGAGAGCCTATATTACCACCTCCCGCGACGACAACGGATATATTGAGCGAGTCGC
>DATNMW010000220.1:0-14425 GCA_035602155.1 Bryobacteraceae bacterium
TAGCACCTCCGAGGCTTCTACTTTCGTCAGGCCGTTATCCATTGCCCGATCGAGGTTATAAGTAATCTGTGCGGCTTGGCCTGAAGCCATGAGGGCGCTCACCGTGACGAGGCTACGCTCCCGAGGCGCAGGACGCAGCCACAGTTCACGGAAAAGCAGGTCCGTGGTGTACTGCACGACGCCTGGAGCCACGTGGCCGATGTCCTGCGAGGCGCGCGCTGCCTCGGCTGCTTCATTTAGGGGCAGAAGCTCGGGGGACGCCGGGGGAAGCCGATCAAGCCCGATACCACGCTGTTCAAAGATGTCCTTGGTAACCGCCACGGCGGAAAGTGCGTTCGAGTGCGTTCGACCATCCAGCGTCCTGTTCCTGGACTTGATCGATCGGCGCCCGATCTTCCGCAACAAGGTAGAGTCAACTTCGACGTCCATAGCTAAGACATCGCCCAGTGTCTTCACGGCCCACCAGATAAGGAATTATGTAAAGACGCTGCTGGTGCATTCGTCGAGCGGTTCGGTTGAGCGGTACGAGCAGCGTGTGCCTCGAAGGCGAAGGCTTGGTCATTCTTAATCACCTCGGCTTCGAACTCCTCACTTACTCCTCTGAAAACTGGCGGCACTAAGTTGGCAGAATAGGCCAGATTAATCGGCAGGAGTCCGATCCTATCTGAACCTCAAGCATTCGCCAGTTGGACGAGAAGACCGACCCCGGGACGAGCCTAATCGGATAGTCGCGGCCCGATCCCCTGAACATCGGGTTCGCTGCCGGAAGCCTTGGAGCAGCAGGAGGACTTGGATGATCCCGAACCAGCACCGACCCTAACATAGCGCGGGGGGCTGGCCGCCCACGGCAGAAGAGTTCGCGTTTGGCACGGCCCGATCGAAACTATCTTCCTTAACCACTCCCGCCCCTTCCCGAATCGCCACCAGCCGATCAGCCGCCACACCCTCCACGCGCTCCCGGCCGCCATTCGGCCAGCGTATCTCCAAATCCGCCTTGGTAGCTGCGCCCAAACCGAAATGCAACCGGAGATCGCCGGCCGAGTAAAAGCTCGACTGACTCATCACCTCCTGCGCCTGCACCTTCCCCCCATAATGCGCGGTCACTCGCGCGCCGATCGCACTGCGATTCGACTTCACTCCCACCAGCTTCACTTTCAGCCAGTGCCCGCCACCGCTCACGTCGTTGCGGAGCAGCGACGGCGGTTCATTCAGATTCACGATGACCACGTCGATATCGCCGTCGTTGTCGAAATCGCCGAACGCGCAGCCCCGGCTGGCATGCGGCGCCGCCACGCCGGGTCCGCCCTGGTCGAGCAATTCCTCGAATTTACCGTTGCCCAAGTTGCGGAAAATCACCCGCGGGGTCTTGAAGGCATATTCAGGCAGTTTGGCTTCCACCTCGGGATACACGCTGCCGGTCACGAAGAACAAGTCGGGATTGCCGTCGTTGTCCAGGTCCACGATTCCCGCGCCCCAGCCGATGAAGCGCGTCTCCACGCCCAAACCCGCGCTGATGGTGGTGTCTTCGAAATTGCCCTTGCCGTCGCCCTTGTACAAAATGTTCGTATCGTCGGCAAAGTGCGTTTTGAAGATATCCAGGTTGCCGTCCAGGTTGTAATCGCCCACTCCCACGCCCATACCGGCTTGCTCCATACCATCCTCATTCAAGGCGACGCCGCTCTCCAGGCCGATATCGGTGAATGTTCCGTTGCGATTGTTGCGCAGCAGGAAACTGGGCGTGGAGTCGCAAGCCACGTAGATGTCGGGCCAGCCGTCATTATCGAAATCCGCGGCCACGGCTGTCATGGCGTAACCCTTTAGCTTCGACACTCCGGCCGGCGCACTCACGTTGGTAAAGGTGCCGTCGCCGTTGTTGTGATAGAGAGACAAGAAGCCGGGCGGCAGGCCGCGCGGCCCACAGTTCACTGGAATGCCTTTCCAATTGCAATTCGTGTTCTCCCCAGGCTTCGGCACCGACGCCAAATCGAACGCCAGGTAGTGCGACACGAACAGGTCGAGATTGCCGTCGCGGTTGTAGTCCACGAAGGTACAGCCCGATCCCCATGGCGTGCCCTTCTGCTGTAACCCGGCTTTCGCAGTGACATCGGTGAAGGTACCGTCGCCGTTATTGCGATACAGAACGTTCTGTCCCCAATAAGTGACGAATAAGTCGTCGAACCCATCGTTGTCGTAGTCGCCCACGCAAACCGCCGACGCCCAGCCGGAGTGCTGCAGCCCAGCCTGCTCGGTCACATCGGTGAAGGTGCCATTGCGGTTGTTCTTATACAGACGGTTGTGCGCGCCGGCCGGCGAACTCTCCAGACGCGTGCCGCTCAGTATGAAAATATCGAGCCAGCCATCGTTGTCATAGTCGATAAACGCGACTCCACAGCCGACCGTTTCCAGGATGTAATCCTTATGCATCGCGTCGCCATAGACGGTAGGTGCGCGCAGCCCGGCCGGCTCCGCGATATCCACGAATTTGGAGCGCCAGGGCAGTCCCGAAGGCTTGCCGCGTGGTAGGGGCTTTACGCCACGCGAAGAGACGCCCTGTCCCCAGCCGCGGACCGCGGAAACCCCCATCAAGCTCATCCAGGCCCGCCTCGTCAAACCTCCGCTCATCCCCCAAGTATACTGATTGCTATGCGGCTGTTCGGCTTGCTCTTAGCAATCTCCTGTTTCGCGGCAGATCCTCAACTTTCGCGCCCCGTCCGCGGGTGGGAGTTTCTGGACGCGACCGGCCCGCGCGCCGGACTGCTCGGCGCCGAAGACGGCACCCTCGAAGCCTACGTCTACCCCCTGAAGATCTTCGGCGACATGCGGCTGCGCTTCGTCGCGGGCGCCCATGTCATCCCCGCGGCGAGCATGGCGCGCCGCATCACCGTGCGGCCGGGATCGTACACCATCGCCTACACCGGCGACGATTTTCAGGTCGACGAGACGCTGGTCGCACCAATCGACGAACCCGGTGCGGCGATCCTCATCGACGTGCGCGCGCGCAACCCCGTGCGCATCGACGTGGAGTTCGCGCGAGACTTCCAGCTCATGTGGCCGGCATCCATCGGCACTGGCTACGCCGAGTGGAACGGTCAGCTCAAGGCCTTTCAGTTTGGAGCCGACGGGCAGCCTTTCGCCGCCGTCTTCGGATCGCCCGATGCGGCGCTCGAATCGCAGGAGTATGCGACCAATTACGCTGCCGTCACGCATGCCATGTTCACTCTCGGGGAAATTAAAGGGCACGCGCAACGCGCATTGGCCGTCGCCGCATCCATGAAGTCGCCGGATGAGGCGCTGGCAGCCTATAACCGTTTGATCGCACGCAGCGGCCGGCTTGCGGCCGACACCGAAGGCTATTACCGCGCCTACCTTGCAAATACGATCCAACTGTCGCTGCCCGATGCGAATTTGCAGCGAGCCTACGACTGGTCCCGCATCAGCGTAGTGAAAGGATTTGTAGACAATCCATTTCTCGGCCGGGGACTAGTGGCCGGCTATGGTCCGTCGAAAGGCGCTTACCGCCCGGGATTCGCCTGGTTCTTTGGACGCGATTCCTTCTGGACGTCCTTCGCCCTCACCTCCGCCGGCGATTTTGCCAACGCCCGCGCGGCCATCCAGTTCATCTCGCATTTCCAGCGCGACGATGGCAAGATCCCGCACGAGATTTCGCAATCCGCCAGCCTGGTCGATTGGTTCAAGCAATTCCCGTACGGCTTCGCCTCCGCGGACGCGACGCCACTCTACGTCATCGCCACCGCCGATTACGTGCGCGCCAGCGGTGACGTCGCCTTCGCCCGCGAACAGGCGCCGCGATTGTGGAAGGCGTTGGCGTTCATGCGCTCTACGCTGGATGAGGCCGGCTTCCCGCGCAATCTGCAAGTCGGTCATGGATGGGTAGAGGGCGGACCCTTGCTCCCGGTCCGTGTGGAACTGTATCAGGCAGCCTGTTACGTGGAGGCCTTGCGCTCCCTGGCCAACTTGGCGCGCCTGCTGGACGACGATCTACGCGTCAAGGATCTCGAGGCGGAATTCGTGCAGAAGCGCGGCGCCCTCGAACAGCGCTTCTGGTTGCCGGGCGCGCACGATTATGCTTTCGCGATCGGCGCCAGCGGCCAGCCGGTAGACCAGCCCAGCATTTTGGCCACCGTCCCCATGTGGTTCGACCTGCTGGACCGCCAACACGCGCAGCAGATGACCGGCCTGCTCGCGCAGGAGCAGTTTGCGACCGACTGGGGCACCCGCATCATCTCCTCGCACAGCGCGCTCTATGATCCTTCCGGATATCATTTTGGCTCGGTCTGGCCGCTCTTCACCGGCTGGGCTTCGGTCGGCGAATACCGGAACCATGCGGCCGACCCGGCATTGGCGAACCTGCGCGCCAATGCATGGCTGGCCTTGGATGGCGCCGGAGGCAACACTACAGAGGTGCTTTCCGGCGATTCCTATACGCCGCTCTCCACCGCCTCGCCGCACCAGATCTGGTCGGCCGCGATGGTCGTGTCGCCTCTACTGCGCGGCTTGCTGGGCCTCGAAACCAATGCCGCGGCTCGAAAAATCGTGTTCGCGCCGCACCTCCCCGCGGACTGGCAGACGGCCGGTGTGCATGGCATCCCGTTGCCCGGCGCGCGCGTGAACCTGGATATCCGCCGCGATGCCGGCACGCTGCAGTTGACCGTCGCCAACCCCGGATCCGAAGTCGTCCACGTGGTGTTCGCGCCCGCCTACCCGCCATGCGCGCACTTAGACAGCGCCACGCTCGGCGGCCAGCCGATTGCCTGGAAAACCGATTCCGAATACCTCGACTGGCACCCTTTTTTTGAAATCGCCGCGCAGCCCGGTAAGAGCACACTCACCATCCGGCATCACGGCCTGTTCGGATACGCGCTGCCTTTTTCGCCGCCGGAACTTGCCGAGCGAAGCACCAACCTGAAAATCGTCTCCGAGACCTGGACGGACAACGGCAGGCAACTCGCGCTCACGGTGTCGGGCCGCCCGGCGCGCGACTACCGGCTGGGGTTGGTAAATGCCGATCTGTTGGCGAGCGTGGAAGGCGCCACAAGGGAGGGTCCGTCCGTATTGATCGTGCATATGCCAGCCGGCCCGACGGACGAGTACATCGACCACCAAATCACCTTCGCCTTGCGCTAACCCTCGTGGGCCGCGCAACTTGGACCGCAACCAATCAAGGTCATCCGCCGATCGCGTACATCGGCCGTGGCGGAGCCACGAAGCGCGCGGTATTGATCTCGTGCCCTTCCCACTTGCCGGCCACGTTGCGCCGAATCAGCGCGGCGATCTCCGCATCGGGCGCCCCGCCGCGCAGCATCCCCTTGACGTCGTCTTCCTCAATCGCAAACAGGCAATAACGCAGCTTGCCGTCGGCAGTCAGCCGCAGGCGATTGCAATTGAGGCAAAACGGGCGGCTCACCGAGGGGATGAAACCCACCCTTCCGATGCCGTCGGCGAACTGATATTCGAGGGCCGGCGCGCGCGGGTCGGCGCCCGGCATGGGAACCAGTGGCGCGATCTCGCGCGAGAGCGTCTCGATGATATCGCCGGCCGTCAGTACCTTGCCGCGATCCCAAAGCTGCTGCGCGTCGAGCGGCATGAACTCGATGAAGCGCACTTCGAATCCGTGCTCACGGCCGAAGCGCGCCAGCGGCACTACATCCGGCTCGACCAGATTCTTCACTGCCACGGCGTTTAGCTTGATGGGACCGAATCCCAGCCGCTTCGCCACGGCGATGCCTTCGAGCACTCTGTCCAGCTCGTCGCGGCGCGAGATCTGGCGGAAGCGCCGGCGGTCGAGCGTGTCCAGATGCACGTTGAGCCGCCGCAGACCGGCCTCGTACAGCGGTTCGGCAAGCTCTGCCAGTTGCACACCGTTAGTTGTCAGAGCCAGATCGTGGATGTTCGGAATCGCGGCCAGGCGCCGGATCAGGACAGGCAAATCCCTTCGCACCAGGGGCTCGCCACCGGTTACGCGCAACTTATCGATCCCCAGCCCCACCGCGATGCGCACAAACCGTTCGATCTCTTCAAAGCTCAGGATTTCGTCGCGCGGGACAAACTTCACCCCCTCCTCCGGCATGCAATAAAAGCAGCGGATATCGCAGCGATCCGTGACGCTGATCCGCAGATTGGTATGGATGCGGCCGAACGAATCGATTAATGGCAGCGCGCTCACGTGGGGAGTGTCCCGGTGTCCTAATTCTATCAGACAGGGCCGATTGACAGATGCCGGAACAAAGCGCGCAGCGCCGCGCCGCGGTGGCTCACCGTCAGCTTACGCTCCGGGGACGATTCGCCGAACGAGCAGCCGAAGGGCGGATAGTAGAACAGCGGGTCGTAGCCGAATCCATGCTGCCCGCGGGGTTGCTCCAGGATCCGGCCTTCCACTGTGCCGCGAAATATCTCTACCAGTCGCCCGCCATCCACCAGCGCAATCGCGCAGACGAATCGCGCGGACCGGTCCCCGACGCCGCGCATTCTATCGAGCAGCAGTTGGTTGTTGGCCTCGTCGGTGGCGCCGGGGCCGGCAAACCGCGCCGAGTAGACCCCGGGCGCGCCGCCAAGCGCGTCCACTTCCAAGCCGGAATCGTCGGCGAACAGCAGCCCCGGCGCGTGTCGGCCGTAATACTCCGCCTTAAGGATGGCGTTGGCCTCGAATGTCTCGCCGGTTTCCTCGCACGGCGGGGTGCCGGCGAGTCCGGGCACGGCCTCCACATGGACGCCCGCCTCCGTAGCCGCCAAACGGAATTCGCGAAGTTTGCCTGGGTTGCCCGTGGCGCAGTAGACGGTCACAGGATGCGGACGGCGCGCCTCTGGATTTCGACCAGTTCGGCAATACCGCCCCGCGCCAGCGCCAGCATGCGCGACATTTGATCGTCGTCGAAGGCGTTGCGCTCGGCGGTAGCCTGGACTTCCACGAAGCGGCCGGACCCCGTCATCACTACGTTCATATCGACGGCGGCCTGCGAATCTTCCTCGTAGCACAGGTCGAGCATCGGCTCGCCGCCCAGGATGCCCACGCTGGTGGCTGCCACATAATCCACCAGCGGCAGGCGCTTGATCATGCCGTACTTGACGCACTGCTGCAAAGCCAGCGCCAAGGCCACGAACGCGCCCGTGACGGAGGCTGTGCGGGTGCCACCGTCGGCCTGTACCACGTCGCAATCGAGGGTGACCGTGCGCTCGCCCAGCAGCGCCGTATCCACCACCGCGCGCAACGAGCGGCCGATCAGGCGCTGGATTTCGTGCGTACGGCCGGACGGGCGGCCCTTATTGACTTCCCGCGGCGTGCGCTTCATGGTGGCCCGGGGCAGCATGGAATACTCGGCGGTCACCCATCCCTTGCCGCTGCCGCGCAGGAATTGCGGTACGGAATCTTCCACGGAAGCCGCGCACAGCACGCGTGTATTGCCCACCGTGATGAGCGTGGACCCTTCCGCGGTCTGCAGGAATCCGGAGGTGATTTCAACCGGACGCATCTGGTCCGGCGCGCGGTTGTCAGTTCGCATATTTCATCACGAAGTAAATGAAAAAGAGCACGAGAACGAAGCCCGCAGCCAGCAGGATGATGCACGGAAGACCGCCTTGCGGCGTGGCGCGGCTCTTCGATTTGGCTTTTGCAAGTTTGAATTTCGCCATCCTAAGCGGCCATCCGGCGTGCCCTCCTAAGAAATGGTAACATCCGGCCGATTCACGCCGGGTGTGCAAGAATGTGTAGCATGAGACGCCGCTATTGGATCGCTCTCGCGCTCGTATCGAGCGCCTGCAGCCAGCCTGCCCGCAGCGCCGCGAGTCTGCTGCCTGCCAGTGTCGGCGGCGTTTGGCAACGGAAGTCGCTGCACGGAATGACGCCGCCGAATCCCGCAGTTCTGCGCGCTTTCGAAGCCGCTTACGATGGCGCCGGGCGAGTGACCGTGGATTTGTACGAGACGAAGGTATCCGGCACCGCCTTCGAGATGACGCAGCATTGGAGAGCGTCGCCGGATACGGTGTTTTTCGACAAAGGGAGGTACTTCGTGCTAGTGAAGTGGGAGCAGGCGGACCGCGGCGCGCTCACCGCCTTCGTGCGCGGGTTGCAGCGGGAACTGGCGGAATGATCGGACGCTTCAGCCGACCGATGGACCTGCTTAGAGACGGATGGACTGGGGGTGGCATTTTTTGGACATGGGCGTTCTTTGTCCAGTTGACGTAACGGGACTGGTCATAGGGATGGAACACAAATCCGATGCTTCCCACAATACCTCTTCATCTCGTTAGTGCGGCTTTGCCGCCGCTTCACCGCCTTTGGCAACCAGCACCCCAAAGCGCGGGTCTGCGCGCAGACTCTTGGCGTCGTGGCGGTGTCCGGCGATCGCCGCCTTGCCAGCGAAGTCATACCAGGCGAATGGCTTGCCGGCCTTCTGTATGACCTCGCGAAAGAGTCTTTCCGCTTCGCCATACCGGCCGTCATGACTTAGAGGCCGGCAGCTACGCGAAGGCTGAGACACTCTTTCGCGAAGATTTGGACATTCTTCGCCGGGTGCTGGGTGCCGATCATCCCTTTACGCTGAACACGGCAAAATGGCTGGCGCTGGGACTTAGCAACGGTCATGCCCAGATTGCTCATGCTGCGCTGCGTGTCGGGATGATCGAAACCGGGATGCTCATCGAGAATCTGCGCCTCGGCGATTCCGGCGCCTGGCCATCCGAGAATGTCCCACACCGCGATCCGCAATCCCGACCGCACGGCTTGCCGCCACGTTTGCCGGCCTCGATCATAATCCTTCCGACTCCTGCCGACATATTCCGCCTGTACCGGTGCCACGACTTGGCACGCGGGTACGTTTGCGCAGAATTGCATGGGTGCAGAACCCGGCTGCGGGCAGGATTGCCCGCTCCACACGCAGGCAGGGCACGCTACTCACCTGGTCGCATCGACCACCAGCCAGGCGTAGCCGATACAGAAACAGGCGAGCGCGCTGAACCCCAACGCCTGGTTCCCCGTGTATTTGAACCGGGTATAGGAGGTCGAAGCCGGGTTGTGCCGGTGATGCTCGTAGCGGAGCACCAGGAGAGTCATGAAGAGCACCCCGTAGATGATGCTCATAGCCACCATGAACATCGGTGAGGCGAAGGTCTTCAGGGAGCGGCCGCCCGACTGTTGGATCAGATTCGAGGAGCCGACCAACAGGACAATGGAGCCAGCCGCGATCCCGAGCATCAATTTGGTGATGTCCAGATATATCGGAAGCAGATCCTTCCCAAACTCGCCATCCACGCCGCGTGGCTCGAAGCTGAAAGGCGAAGACCTCGTCCTTAGGAGGACGATGAGCCATACGAGGGCGAGCAGTCCAAGCGAGGTCGCGATTCCGGGAAAGCCGGGGAGGAACATGCATCAAGTATATTTGTTTTGCCGCCTCGCACGTTAATACGCCGAGTTGGGTGATTTCAGTCAACGGCGTGTCGAAGAGCTTCGCAGGCAAGCGACAGGTCACCGCGTTGGAACAGATCGACCTGCAGGTGGCGCGCGGCGAGATGCTGCCCATCGTGGGGCCGTCCGGATCGGGCAAATCCACGCTGCTAGAATTTGAATCGGCGGCCTGGACCGGCCCAGCGCGGGCGAGATCCGCATCAATGGGCGAAACATTGCGAGCCTTTCCGACGACGACCTGACCCGCTTGCGCCGCGACAAGATCGGCTTTATCTTTCAGTTCTTCAATCTGCGGCCCAGCCTGAGTTGCATGCAGAATGTCTCGCTGCCCCTGCATCTGAAAGGCCTGCCAAAACGGGAGACCACGGCCCGCGCGACCACAGCCTGCGCGATTACGATTTGGGCCGCGCCCGAATGGCGGGTCCACCTCTACGATGGGCACAACAGTCCGCCGCTCTTTACCTTTCAGAAGCCGCAGCCACTAACGGTGGATGTGGAGCGCTACTATCCGCAGATGCGGATGTACGGCGCCGAGGCGGCCTATTTTACATCGACCACTACAACGGAAGACGAATATGGGTTATACGTGGTGCAAGTGGAGCGTCAAGCGGGCGAATGGTTCTTCATCGGTGGATACGCGGGACAGGTGGTGACCGAGCATCCGTCCGTCTTCGATTTCGCGGCGGACCGCAGACTGACCCGCGCGTTCCTAGGCCGCCCGGGATACACCATCGACGCCAACCGCAGCGTGGTATTAAAGACGGCGATACGGCAGAACGGCCAGGGCGAGTGGGCCAAGCTCGAATACTCGCCAGCGTTCGGCGCGCACTGGCGGGCCACGGCGGCCTTCACGCTGATCCGCGGCGACGAGTCGGATTTCCTTGGCCAATACCGGCGCAATTCGCACGCCATGTTGGCGCTGCGGTACAGCTTTTAGGCCGCCCGGCTCGCGCTTGACATGCGCCAGCGCCTTGCCTACTCTATGAGGCATGAAAGTGAACCTTGATCGGGAATTGCCAGGTAAGCTTAAGCGTCTTGCCGTTGCAGAGGGACGCGACACGAGCGCAGTGTCGGCTCATGAGGAAGCCGGAGCCCGCCTTTTGAAAGGCCGCCGACGGAAAAACAGGCGGCTGTCTAAATGGATCTGCGCTGGATGGAAGAAGCATGCAAGTTGCGGAAATTACCATCCCGCTGGGTCCTTTGGCCGTTGGCGACTTTCGCTCCGCAGGAGATCAAGAGCCTGTCGGTTGGCCTGTCTTGAGGGCTAATGCCTCCAGCTCTCGGGCGGTCCTAAGTAACTCGGTTTGAGGCCGCCCAAGTCGACGACAATCTTCTGCAGTACGACTCCGGGATCCACCATCCAATACTTCAAGGTGTGATACCCGGTGCCTGACAGCGAGTGCGCGGACGTTATCGTGCGGACGCTGTCCTTCACGGACTCCTCCCAATCGTGGAGTGAGTTATGCTCCAGCGCATCGATAATCCGGGGCGGCCGATCGTCAAAGGCGGCGGCGAATCGCAGCCCACGTCCCGGCACGAAATTCAGGGTCGGTGCGATAATCGTGTGAACCTGCACGGCGCCCGGTTCAAACAAGTACATGCGGTATTCGAGCGATGGCGCATCGCGCAGCGAAGTAACACTGGCGGCCGTACATGGCAGAATAGTCATCGACGACAAAGTCCGCCCATAGTCCGCAATCTCTTCCCAGTGGACCGTCCCGGCATCGGTCTTCCTGGTGTAGTGCGCGGCTTCCATCGAGACGTAGCCATCCGCTTCCACGAAACCATGCAAATTGTCCCGCGTGACTTCTTGCGGACGGAACGATGCGACTTTGACGGTGACCGGATCGCCGCCGGCGCCGGAAATCTTGACAAAGCCCTCGGCTGCGCCCGCGGGGGCTTTGTCCCAATCCACGCTCACCCACACGCCGTCTTCTTTGCGCACGGTTCCACCCGCCTTATTTAAGATGATCCAGGGAGCGCTGGCCGTGGCTGAGAAGTCAAACGCCGCGCGTCCGCGATTGAACACTTCGACATACCTGCGGGGCCGATTGAAAGCGTCGAACTGCAACGCTGCCGGCGTAACACCCATCTTCGCCGCCGCTTCAACTTGCACCTCAGTCACTTGTGGCATCGCATTGACCCGCGGCTCCTGCCAGCCCGTGTAACCAATGTGTGTCTGATCCATCATGTGGTCCCACTTACCAGCGGCCAAGTTGTGGTTGTAAGTCGCGGACCAATCCGCATCCGCCTTGAACAGTTCCCGGACGCGAGCGGCGAAATCGTTGGCGCTGGCGCGTCCCTGGCTAGCGTATATCCGGTTCTTAGCGGCCGCAATATAAAGCTCGTTCACTTGTGCGCATGCTTTGGTAGGATACAGAACCAGCTCGAAGAACGCGTCCTTGGCGTTGGCGGGCAGCTTCCGGTAAATGTCCTCGGCCCGCTGCGTTAGGGTTTGCCAATCGGCCAGCACGGACTCCGCTTCCCCATAGTTCTGCCAGCTGAAAGTGCCGGGTTCCAGAAGCTCCGGCTTGCGTCTGCCGTTGTACTTCGTGTACTTCGCGACGACATCCGCGATTTCAACAGCGTAGGTCGGACCGAACTCGCGTTCCGCCCACAATCTGCCAAACTCCCCGATCTTATCGTGCGGCCATCGCCGCGGATTCCACGCCAGACTCAGGAAATATTCGATCGGAAACTCCATCGGTTTGAGGTCGCCTACATTCACGATCCAGATGCGCCGCGCATCGTATTGATACGCCAGGTTCATCTGTTCCCAAACCTTGGTAATAGGATTCGTATTGAGCCACTTGTAGTTTCTGGGACCACCCACATAGTCGAAGTGGTAATAGATACCGGCGCCGCCGCCTCTCTTCCGCTCGTCTGCGGTGGGGAGACGGCGCAAATCACCCCAGTTATCGTCGCACCAGAGCAGAGTCACATCGTCCGGGACGCGCATTCCCGCCTCGTAGTACTCCTGCACCTCCTTATACAGCGCCCAATCCTGCGGCACTTTGGACAGATCCTGTCCTATGCGCCGGGCGATAATATCCCGCTGGTCGGCGACGATCTTTTCCAGCAGCGCCTTGTTCGCCTCGATATCGCCATTGGCGGCCATGGGCATGTCGCCATCGCCGCGCATACCCAGCGTGACGATGCTCTCGTACGCCTTATTGCGTTCGATGCCTTCGTCCCAAAATGCGTGCAGCACATCCGGATTGGTGGCGTAATTCCACGGACCTTTGCCGTGCCGCTTCCACTCCTGCTGGGCGCGCAGCATGGGCTCGTGATGGGACGTCCCCATGACGATGCCATACTCATCGGCAAGCTTGGGATTGAGCGGGTCGTCCTCGTTGAAGGCGCTGCCCCACATGGCGGGCCACAGATAGTTGCCTTTCAGACGGAGGATCAGTTCGAACACCTTGACGTAGAAATTGTGGTTGAAGCCGCCGAACTTTTCCCTGGTCCAACCGGATAGCGCCGGCGCTTCGTCGTTGAGAAAAATGCCGCGATATTTGACGGCAGGTTCGCCCTCCATGAATCTGCCGGGCTTCACGAACAGAGCGTCCTGATGGGCGACGGGCACGTCGGCCCACCAATACCACGGTGAGACTCCGATCTGTTCCGACAGGTCGTAGACGCCGTAGATCGCTCCGCGCTTGTCGCTTCCCGCAATCACCAGCGCGCTGGCGACACCGGGCAGCGGCTTCGGTACAGCCTGGATGAGAAACGATTCCCACTTGCCGGCGATCGCCGCAGCATCGGTCAGCCGCTTGGCCAGCGGGCTTCGTTCCAGTGAGCCGATGACGATGGCATGCGCACCAAGGGCGGCGATATCGTGGGTGACAACTGGCGTGCAAGCGGTGACACGGGCTATATCGGCCTGCAGATCGGCGGCGGCGCGAGCGACTCCGGGGAACTCGTCCGCATCGACGTAGATCCCGGCGCAGGTTTGGGCTTGCGCAATCGGAAAGCTGCCCGGCCTCGCTATAGTCTCCACATAGCGGGGCTGGCCGAGCGCGAGTAGGGCGTGCGGCGCCAGGAAAAGGCAGATCTTGAATGGCTTCATTTGTTCAGAAACTCGTAGCGTCCGCGGTGGTCGTCGGGAGCCGCGTGCGAGGCCGCGTCGAGATGCATCACCGGGTAGTTTGCCTGGCTGCTGTAGGCGGGCCATGGCGGTAAACCGGAGCCATTGGGGTCGCCATTCTTCGCAAAGTTCGACCAATAGGTGGACATCAGGTCAGACAACGCTTTGTCTTCCGGCCGCCAGGGCAAATTGTGCGCAGCCAGCGCGCCGAACACGAATTCAATCTCCGCCGAATGGTACGCGCCGCGCGGAGCGGCGTCGGCGCCGGCTTCGGCATCCGCCGGCTCGGGCGGAGCGTCGTCGAACTCATAGCGGTAGAGCGTCGAATTCCCGGTGGCGCTCTGCATCTCGAGCCACTTCCAAGTAGAGAAAGCGATGAACTGATCGCCCGCCAAATCCTGCGCGGACCGTTTGGCCTGCTCGTCGGTATCGGCCGGAAAGAGCTTCAGGAAATCGTCGGCGCGGTCGCCGAAATGCTTGTGCGCATACGCCACGAAATTCGCCGCGGTAGGGGCGTCTTTCCCAAAGATGCTCCCATAACCGCCTTCATCGTGGTTCCATCCGGCTAGCAGCGGCACATGACTCTGTTTGCCGCCGGCAAAGATCTCGATCACCGTTTGCGGCAGGAAGTATCCATCGATATTCGGCGCGAAGCGGATCTCGTTCTGCTTGGCGGCCGCGGCGAGGAGTTCGGCAGCGGGCTTGGCGCGCAAATCGGCGAGAGAGTGCGCGCCGATGGACGCCGCGAATTCAGCGTCCGCCGCCTCGCTTGCAGCCAGCGGCTTCAGGCCGAGCACCTTGCCGAAGAACGCGCCACTCTCGCCGATGGCGCGCTGAAACAGACCCTTGGCGCGCGGCGAAGCCATCAGCACGCTTACCGAAATGGCGCCCGAGGATTGCCCAGCAATGGTGACTCGCTT
>DATNMW010000221.1:0-7752 GCA_035602155.1 Bryobacteraceae bacterium
GAACGCGGTTCCGATCGCCTCAGCTACAACACGCCGGACCACAACACTCCTTCGAGGCAGGTTTCACGGCACGGATGAAGGCACTCAGGAACTTGCCCTCCACCGCGGAAGCCATGGCGTCGACGTCGAGGCCCAGCCCGCTCAAGAACGTCCGCGCGTCCTCGATGTCGTAAACGCGCGTCGGCTCAACGTCTATATCGTCAAAACCCGCGTTGGCGAGCTTTGCAACATACTTCCAATCTTCCAGCGCGCCGGCGATGCAGCCGACCCAGAGCAGCATATTCTGCCGCACTTCGGCAGGCACCTCGCCGCGCGTGACCACATCGGAAACAGCGAACCGGCCGCCCGGCTTCAAAACCCGGAACGCCTCGCGCAACACGCGGTCTTTGTCGGCCGACAGGTTGATGACGCAATTGCTGATGACCACATCGACCGAATTATCCGGCAAGGGGATATTCTCGATTTCACCTTTCAGAAATTCCACATTCTCTACACCCGCCTTGCGCTGATTCTCGCGGGCCAGCGCGAGCATTTCATCGGTCATATCGAGGCCATAGGCTTTCCCTCCAGGCCCGACGCGCCGGGCCGAGAGCAGCACGTCGATACCGCCGCCCGAACCCAGATCAAGCACCGTTTCTCCCGGATTGAGCTGCGCCAGCGCCGTGGGATTACCGCAGCCGAGCGAAGCGAGTACCGCCTCCGGCGGCAGATCTCCTGTCTGCGCAGCATCGTAGAGGTTGGAGGTAATCGCATCGCAGCAGCCATTCAACGCTGCCGAGGCGCCGCAGCAGGAGCTTCCGCCAGTTTTCACGCGCAATGCGGCCTGGCCGTATTTCTCTCGAACTTGCTCTTTCAATTCCATGCTGATTTTTCCTTCCTTGATTCGGGGCGCTCCTACTTGCACAACTGGGCGATCTTGGCCGGCTTGATGGCCTTGTTGCGGGTACAGCATTCGGCATAAAGGAACCCCAGCAGTTCCTCGAGCGCCTTGGTATTGGCCGTGTACCGCAGAAAGGTGCTTTCCCGGCGCACCGCGATGAGATCTTCATTCTTGAGCTTTTCCAGGTGATGCGACAAGGTGGAGGCTGCAATGCCCAACTCGTTGTGAATCTCCCCAACGACCATTCCCTCCGGATGCGCGGCCAGGAGCAGCCGCAGAATCCGCAAACGCGGCTCCGCCCCAAGGGCGGCAAACATATCCGCATAGGCGGCCGTCCGATCCGCCTCGGGCGCATCCTTTGCTCGCGACGTTTCTATGATTCGATTATAGTAGAATTATGAAAATAGTCAAGGGGCCCCGCGAGGGACGGTCTGTTGCACTAGTGTGCGCAGCAGTTCCGCAACGCTCCAAGCCTGCGCGATACAGCCGCCGGCGCGATGCGGCGCATCGCCATCGAAGACCTCGGGAACCTGGCCGACCCCTTCCTCTCCGGCATACCGGGATAACTCGGCCAGCCATTCGCGGGCCTGCGCCTGAGCTTCAAGCGAACCGCCGTGCACATAGAGGTACGCGTCGATGAATGGTCCCATCAGCCAGGGCCACACCGTGCCTTGGTGGTAGGCGCTATCGCGGCTGGCCGGATCGCCTTCGTATCGGCCGCGATACCGCGGATCGCCGGGGGCCAGAGTGCGCAGGCCGTAAGGCGTCAAAAGCTGCCGCTCGACGGCGTCCACTACAGCCCTGGCTCGATCCGGCGGAAGCATTTTGTGGAAGAGGCTCACGGCGAAGATCTGGTTGGGCCGCACGGAGGCATCGCGAGCCTCTCCATCGACGACGTCGTAGAGGCAGCTGGCCGCCTCGTTCCAGAATAACTGCGGGAAGCTGTTTTGGGCGCGGCTGGCAATTTCACCATAGTGCTGGCTGTCCCCGGCGTACTGGTACCGGCGCGCCAGGTCTTGCATCACACGGAGGGCGTTAAACCAGAGGGCCTGGATTTCGACCGGCTTGCCATGCCGCGGCGTCACCACCCAATCGCCGATCTTGGCGTCCATCCATGTCAACTGTTCCCCGGGTTCGCCGGCATGTAACAGCCCATCGCTGTCCAGGTGGATGCCATACCGCGTGCCGCGCTCGTGCCAGGCGACGATATCGGCCAGCACGGCATAGAGGTTGGCGCCGACAAACTCGTAATCCTGCGTGGCGGCCAGCATCGCGCGCACTGCCTCGAAGAACCACAGCGTGGCATCCACCGCGCCGTATTGTGGCGCTTCTCCGGCATCCGGAAAACGGTTGGGCAGCATCCCCATATCCACATAACCGGCGAACGCCAGCAGAATGCTCTTAGCGGCATCGTAACGGCCGGTTGCCAGGGTCAGCCCCGACAACGCGATCATGGTGTCGCGCCCCCAATCGCCGAACCAGTGATAGCCGGCGATCGCGGTGGTTTGGCTGCCGCGCTTTACGGTGAACTGTTCGGCGGCGCGCGCCAGCAGCGGAACGAGCGAGTCGCTCGAACGCGCGGATACCAGGACTCTTTCGCGGCGGTCGATTTCGGCGGCGCGCAGCCCGGCTATCGGCCGCTCCCCAGATTCCGTGGATGCCACAACCGCGGCGGTAGCATCGTGCTTCAAATCGAAGACCAAAACGAACGGGTTGAATAGGTCCTCGCGGAAATCCAGTCCGCGCTCGCGTTCCCGGTCGTACTCAAAATTACGGAACCAATATCCCGCCGACTGGATCTCCGCGCCCGAGTGACTCAAATAGAGCGATGGAAGGCCCGCATATGGGGTCGTCTTCACGACGTTGGCGGCGATTTCGAAGCGCGGGTCCAGCGCGCCATTCTCGTGGGTGGTGGCATGGTAATCGCGGAACGCGATCAGCGGCCGCAACTCAAGCGTGCACGAAACGGCCATCGCACCCCCAGGGGCGCGCAGCTCGTACCGGATCGCGGACGTGTTTTCGCCGTGAATCATGCAGACCGACTTTTCGAGTTCGAGCGATTCGATCTGGTAGACGAAGGTGGGGAAAGGCTCCTGCCGGAACTCCTTTAGAAACAGATACCCCTCGGGATGAATCGCCCCCGGATAGCGGTTCGCCGCTAAGTCGTAGCGGCGCCCATCGACGACCAAGGTTTCCTCCAGCTTGGACAGCAGCAGCATGCGGCCCACGGGGGGTTTGATGGCGGCGATCAGCAGGCCGTGATAACGGCGCGTGTTCAGACCGGCGATGGTGGATGACGCAAAGCCGCCCACTCCATTGGTCTCCAACCATTCGCGCTTGAGCGCTATTTCCGGATTATTGCAGACCTGTCGTCCAAATCGGACCATAAGAAACCTATAAGAAATCGTCGGGCTGCCAAAGTTGGGTTACTTTTAACATTTTACGGTACCGGTACTGGTGGAAAACGCCGCCATGACGGAGGTATCTGGTGTATACTAATCCACATTGGGTACGCCCAACACAAGATTCCGCGGCACGGGGCTGCAGAATAGCGGTTGGCTGAAGCCGCACGGGAACGTTATATCGAGGAGGGGTTATGAAACGTGGGTGGGGCGCTTACGCGCTCTTTGTGAGTGTCTCTTTGTTTCCCGGCATGGCGCACGCCCAGTATTGCGGGCCGACCACATTCACCGGTAACCAGTTCCCGAAAGGGAACTTTTTCGGCAATTTCGACAATTCCTGCTACCTAATCCCTTTCACCACTGGCACCGGAGCATCGTCGGGCGGCGATTTGAACAGCATTTACGCCAAGATTTTTTACAAGGTCAACCCCGCCTACCAGCTCATCGTCGTTGGGACGTTCCCGAATGCACGATACTTCTCGATCACCGATTACGATATGCATTCGGCGCCGGCGCAATTCATTGTGGATCAGGATATCGTACCACTGACCTCCAGTTACATAAACACATTCGAGCCGGGGGTCGCTTTCGCGGCCAATCAGAGGTATGCGGTGCCCATCGATTTTGAAGGCACTCCAGGTACGCAGCAGACCGGCTGCCTGATGAACGGGTACAACGTCACGGTGAATGCGCTGGATGCTACGTTCCGGCATGCGGCCATGGACTGGAATAGCGATCCGAGTGTATGGAAAGCGAACCCTTCCTTTACCCCTCACATCGTCGATACGCCCGAGCACACGAATCCAAACGCGGCGGGCGTAATCATGGCCCGGACCTATCTACCCATTGCCGGGGCCCCGCCGCCCACTCCTTACGTGATTGTGCGCGACGTGGCTTCGGGTTGCGCGTATCCCGCCGCTTACGCACTGCAAGTCCTGGGGATCGTAACCACCAACTCAACCACCGGCAATGCCTGGCTGGACAGCAATCAGGCGGAACTGCATCGCGTTTATGCGAACGATTATCTTCCTCAGCTTTGCTATGCTTACAACCCGCAAGCCATGCTTCAATTCGTGCGTGGAGTCGAGTATGTGCCCGGCGCTATTCCAGACGGCAGTTATGTAACCGCTCCGGTGGCATCCGGCGAGCCGGCCACCCTGGCCGCGAATCAGAGAGTCATGCGGATCCGCTTTCAGATGCCGACCACTCCGCCAACTCCCTGTACCAACGGCTGTTCCATATCCGGAAACGAGCAACTGCGCTACATGAGCCTGTCGTTTATGAATCCCGGTGGCGCCACTCTCGCCAGCTTGGCGGACAACTATTTTACCCGGAACTCGAGTGGCGATGTAACCCTGATCGTGGGTACCGGCGCGACTGACATTCCTTCGTGGATCACCCCGGCCAATGGCTACACGTTCTTCGATCTGACGACCGTTTCCGGGTATCTGAATCTTAGTGAGTTGGACTTGCGGAATTTCATCCCTGCAAGCGCCTTTAACTGCGCCGGTGAGATTGTGCCCTGGGGCACGGGCGAATATACTCCCGGCGGCGGACTCATGGGACAATATTCGCCGTTCGTGGATTACCCGTTAGCCGCGAGCCTGGAAACGGTGGCGGGCGCGCCGCCCGCTACGGGCGCTTGCGACGTCTTTCCGGATGGCCAGGCGGGCCTCCCGCCATCCTGCGGAGTGGTCACTCCCAAACCGATCGCCATTACAGCGCTGAGCACGCAATGTGCCGCGCCGGGTTCGTGCGCCGTGGTGTACGTCCAGCCGCAGCCTCCCCTGAGCATCATCGGCGGCGGGTTTGGGGATTTCCCGAACGGCCTTCCATTTGTGGGGACTTCGAACTATCTCCAGATCACGGACAACACGCAAGGCTGGAGCGCGGGTTATAGCGGGGACGCTTGTACCGTCTCTATCTACAGTTGGGCCGCGAACCTGATCGAGCTGGTGGCAAACGTCGATCAAAACGGACTGTGTCCGATGGCGGCCGGGGACTCGCTTACTGTGACAGTGTGGAATCCGCAGTCGGTAGCTTACGGACCGTCGACTTCCGCAACGTTCCCAACCACAGTCCAGTCGTATTGATTCGACGCTTCGCAGTTCGGCTCAAGACTTTCTTATGAAGACGCAGTCAAACTTATTTTGGCATCTCGCGGCGCTGCTGGCGGCATTCTCCGTACCGGCGCACGCGACGGTCGCCATCGTATCCATGCAGTCGTCGGCTGCTTCGCCCCAAGCCATTGGTACGACAATCACCTGGAGTGTTAAGGCCACCGACAGCAATCCCGGCCCTCTGACCTTTCAATTCAATGTGGCCGCTCCTGGAGGGTCCGTTTTTGTACTGGCGCGGGACTTCAACTTAGGTACGCCCGGCTCCGGCAACTGGACCTCGCCGCCCTTCGCGTGGACCCCAACCAGTGTCGAAGGCCACTATCAGATCCAGGTAGTCGTCAAAGACTTCACATCCGGCGAAACAACCTCGCATACCGCGAACTTCCAGGTGACCCCGCTCGTAAGCGGCAGCACGCCCGTGGCGATACCGACGGCCAACCCACTGGTTGCCCTATTCAGCGCGCCTTCTTGCGCCTCCGGGAGCAACATGCGGATTGTCTTTCAAGAACAGTCGCTGAGTAAACCTGCGACTACCACGAATACGCTGAGCTGTCATCCGCCGACCAGCATGAATTTCGAAATAGCGGGCATGTACCCCAGTACGGCGTACAACATGTACTCCCAGACGATTACCGGAGGAGTCGCGGTGAACGGACTCACTCTAAGTTTTACGACCGGTGCGCTTCCGTCCAACATTCCTTTTCCACCCTTCAAAACCATCCTGAAGCCCGCCTCGCAATCCGACTCCGCGGCCTCCGTTCTCCTGCTCTCGCCAATCAACTTTGGCAGCGGCACCACGTATCCATCGGTGGCGAGTAACTTGGCGGGTAATATTCTTTGGTACTATTGGCCGGACTCCGTGGATCATTTCGCGCTTTTGACGCGGCCCCTCCCCGGCGGCACGTTTCTCACGATCCCAAATGTCCCGGCCTGGAATCCGGCTTCGGCATACGGGCAGGTTTTGAGCGAGATCGACTTGGCGGGAAATGTCATACGGCAAACCAATACGGGCGTCATCCAGCAAGAACTGCTCGCGATGGGAGTGACCGACGCGGCGCCGTGCAGTAATTTTCCCAATCCGCAGGTGGGGAATGCGTGCCTCGGGTATTTTCACCACGATGCCATTCAGACTCTGCCCAATGGCCAAGTAGCGGTCATCGCGGACATTGAGAAGATCTTCCCGCCGGGAACCCAGGGCGACACCTCCGGTCTTCCAGTCGACATCATAGGCGACATAATTATCGTCCTGAATTCCAACTGGCAAGTGGTCTGGTACTTCGACGCGTTTGAAAACGACAGCGGCAACGGCGAATTGGATATCAACCGGCCGGCGGTTTTAGGCGAGACCTGCGCAACAGGCGAAACGCAATGCGAGACGATGTTCCTGTTAGGCCCCGGCATCGCGCCTCTCGCGCTCGATTGGCTGCACGCCAACTGTATCTATTACGACCCGCAGGACGGCTCGCTTATCTGGTCTTTGCGAAGCCAGGACTGGCTCGTAAAGATAGACTATAACAACGGATCGGGCGCCACGGGAAATATTGTATGGCTCATGGGGCCGGATGGCGACTTCAGCTTCAATAACATCTATAACGATCCCTGGCCGTGGTTTTCGCACCAGCACGACCCCGGCATTCAGGGCAACGGCTTGGGGGCCCTGACGCTCTTCGACAACGGCAACACGCGGGTTGCCCCGCCGCCGTTGGGGTTGGGCAGCGGCGACAGCCGCGGCATGGCATTGACGGTGAATGTGACGCCCGGGCTACCGTGCGCGCCTTCCATGCCCCCTTGCGGGCAGGTTTCGCCAGTCCTGAGCGTGGACTTGGGAGCTTTCTCCCAAGCGATGGGCAGCGCCGACGTACTGTCGGACGGCAACTACTTCTTCCTGGCCCCGTTCAGACCTTACTCACAAACGGTTGAAGGCAGCTCCTCGATTGAAATTTTTCCTACTCCCGGCACGGACACCGGCACACAAGTTTGGAACGCGTCCGGTACCCAGTCTTACCGCGGTTGGCGTATGGCCAATCTGTACCAGGCCCCCACGATTTAGATATCGCAATCCGAGGAAAGTCGCCTTGAAAGACACTACGGCTCGATCTACTCTTAGTTCCGGTATCAACGCTATCCCGCAGACCGGGCTATTGCGGTTCATAGCGTTGCTGGCGGCATTGTGCGCCCCGGCGCATGCGGCGGTGACTATTCTGTCCATGACGCCATCGCTCAGCTCGCCGCAGCCCATCGGCGCGCCGATCGTCTGGACCGTCACGGCCACGGACAGCAATCCCGGCCCGCTGACTTTTCAATTCAACGTGGCTGTCCCCGGCGGGTCCCTTACTTTGGCGCGGGACTT
>DATNMW010000222.1:0-11537 GCA_035602155.1 Bryobacteraceae bacterium
GGCGGAACCGGTGGACACCTGGCCGCCCGCATGCAGCACGTCCTCATGGCGATCCTGCGCCACCAGCACCGTGCCCTCGATCACCGTAACACGCGATCCTTTCAGCCCGCTGTTCACGCTGAAGACTGTGCCGGTGACGGCTACGCGGCAATCCCGCGTGGAGACATAGAGGTGGCCGGTGTGGCGCTTGGCGGCTTGTACGATGATGGCGCCTCGGTCCAGGCCGATGGTCAGGTCCTTGCCGCGTTCGGAGACGGAGAGGCCTGAGCGTTCGCGCATCTCGACGTGCGAACCGTCGTGCAGGCGCAGCATGGCGCGGGAATCGCGGGCAGTGCGGATATCCACTCCGGCGGGCACTTCCGCGCCGCGGACGATGGGAACGGTGCCCGTATCGGAGACGCGATAGATCAGCCCATCGGCGGATTCTACCACGGCTTCGGGGCCGCTGTAGGCGGGACGGAGGCGGTCGCCAAACCCCCAGAAGGCTAAGCCGGCGGCGGCCACAAGCGCCGCGGCGAGCGCCCACCGGTAGGAGGGTGGCTGGTGTCTGATGGCTGGCGCTTGCTGTTTCGTCCCGGCCAACGCCCGATAGCAGGCTACGCATTCGTGGGTGTGGTCTTTCAGCAGTAGGGCGCGCGCCGGGCTTAGTTTGCCGGCGCGATAGTCGGGGATGAGGGCCTGAAAGTCCGCACAAGTGTGCAGCGTGGCATGCTGCGCCAGACGCTGTTGGACCCGGGCGGCAGCGGCTTCGATCACCGCGGGATCGACGGGCTCATCGCGGATTTCGGCGATTTCATGTTCCAAAAGCGGATCGAGATTCGGATCTAGGGGCGTCATCTGATTTCTCCCATGTATGAACGGAATTCTTGCTGGATACGATCGCGGGTGCGGGACAGCGTAACCGCCACGCTGGCTGTGGTGGTGCCGAGGGCTTCGGCGATCTCCGGATTGTCGCACCCTTCGAAGAATCGTAGGGTGAACATCTCGGCAGCTCGCGGACTGAGCCTTGCGACGGCCTGCCGCAGCCAGTGGCGGATTTCGGTGGACCGATAGAGGCGGTCGGGCGCCAGAGGGGCATTTTCGGGAAGCATGGGGGCCACGTCTTCAAGCGGGACATGCGGCGCTGCCTGCCGGGAGCGGATCAGGTCCAGCGCCGCGTTTACGGCTGCACGCCGCAGATAGCCTTCCATGTTGCCGACAGCTTCGGCGTCCGGTTGGCGGCGCAGCAGGCGCATGAAGACGGTCTGCAGGACGTCTTCAGCGTCGCCGGCGTTGCCCGTGACGCGGTAGGCCGCGCGGAACACGGTGGTGTGGTGCTCCCGGAAAACGAGATCGAGATCCAGGTCCGGTAGCGGTGCGATCGGGACCGGTACCAACTGCGATTCCAACTGCGCGGTGGCCTCCACTTTGTCTTTCCTCCCTTGCTCTTCATACATGAGACGCCTCCGGGGGCTGGTAATTAACGAGCCCGGTAGGGGTAACGGCGGGGGAGGGGAAAATGTTCCGGGATGCTTTTTTGGACGTACGAAGCCAATAAGTCATTTTGATTCAATAGTTTGCATTTTTGGGCAAAGCCAATTTTCGGGCGGATGGTTTGCGGGTGGGCGCCTGGGCTATTTGGGTGTCGCATTTGATATTATCCATGGCATAGGATATGGCGAACTCAAGGTAGCATGACGGCAGGCGGGAGAAGCTGCGTTAACGGGTTGCCGAGGGCTGTAAGCGATTGAAAAAGCGGGGGGATTTGGCACCGGGGCTTTCGTCCGAAACGGGTCACCGGCTCCAAGGCTTGGGCCGGTTGCGCCTCTGGTAGAGCCAGGGCGGCTTGCTTATGTGGAGCGATCAAGCACGCTTGCAATACGCGTACCCCCGCGCGTACGTTTAGAGGGAGTTCAATATGACGACTCTGAAGTCTTGGACGCGGAGTAACATCACCAGCTACCTGGTGAAGACGGTCGACGGCTCGTCCATTGGGATCGCCGTAGGCCGGGCGGCGCGCTCTGGTTTGCCGAAGAGGTAAGCGAACAGTTCAGCAGTGTTGCGCGTGCCCCGGCGTGCGGACTGGGTCTTAGCGCGAGCCTCAAACGGCACGCTGACGATGAACTTCAATCCGGGGATCGAAACGACCGCCGTCTGGTACAGCCGATTTCCGCCGTTGTGCCGCCGGACTGGTTTGGGCCGGGATTTCCAGACCTGGGCACGGTGAGCATCGGCTCTGGTCTGGAGACGGCTCCGGGACAGGGCCTCTCTTTCGAAACGGTTAGCGTCAATACTGCGCAAAGAGTGAGGAGAATAAGGCTTGGCTCTCCCGGAGGGCGACGGAGAATCTTCGGGGCCGAGGGCCAGAAGTGTTGGGCGGGGCTCACGCTGAACCGCCTGCGCCCCGCGCCCGGTTCGGCTATCCTGGAGAAAAACCATGACCATCGAAGAACGCCTCGCCCGCATCGAGCATGTCAGTGCGAAACCGACCGCGCCCTGTGGCGCGAAACCCAGAACCAGATCCACGAACTGACCATCGCGTCGCCCAGGTAAACGACAAGCTCGGCGCGCGCATCGACCAGATCGGCACCCGCATCGACCAGCTCGCGGAGGAGTCCCGCGCCGCGGACCGGCGCCTGGGCGAACGCATCGAAGAAACCCACAAAACGCCTGGGAGAGCGCATCGAAACCGCGATCTGCGCCATGGGCGTTTGCCAAAGCCGATTTTTGACATCTGGCGCCATTAGGTAGTACTACGATTCGCGTTACCATCAAGGATCGACGAAACTGTTCGAGCGAGCGCAACCGCGGATTGCCTGATCAATTACGAGGCTTATGAGCGACCGAAAGGATTTCGAGATTGTTTGTCCGAACGACCACAACCAGACAGTTACATTCAGTGAGGAAGAATTCGAAGAAACGCTGAAAGCCGGAGCGTTGGCATTCCATTGTAATACCTGCGACACCGACTGGTCTCCCTCGCATGAAGACATCGCCAAAATTCGACGGCAGATGTCGAAGAATTCAACCTAGTGGTCCGGAGATCGTTTTGACATCCGGCTGCCATGGCTGCCGGCGAGTGGCGGCCATTACCGTCCCGGCCTACTCCACCGAGAACACGACTCCTCCGTCTTGCGCGCCGCCGGAAAACGTAGTGCCGTAAAGCACTCCATTCGCACCTATAACCAAGCCTGCCAGCGGAAATCCTCCGTCGTCGCTCTGGTTCGTGAAGGCATGCAGGATCCTCTGCGTCCAGTCGCCACCCGGCGTTTCAGGAGGACTTAGCTCGAACACCGCGCCGCAACCTCGATCGCATGTACCGTACGAACCGTTGGGGCTTCCGCTCGTGACGCCGTAGAGCGCACCGTTGGCGCCCATGACCACGCCCCCCAGGGGGAAGGCATCCCCATACCGATCGGTGAATCGATAAATCGCGGTCTCGGTCCATTTGCCGCCGGGCGCCGACGGGGGCAATACCTGATAAACAGTCCCGCACCCGCGTGCGATTTGGGCGCATGTCGAGCCTTGGGTCACGTAGCCGCCCAGCTCCGTGGTCCCGTAGAGCGTACCGTCGCCGGCCAAGATTGGCGCGGCCTCGGGATCGACCCCAGTCCCACCCTGATAGAAGATGGCTAACAGGGTTTCGGTCCACGTTCCGTCGGGTGTCGACGGGGGCGTCAACTCGAAGACGGCGCCACTCACGAACGAGCCGCCGGATGCCGCGCCGTAAAGTGTTCCTCCGCTGCCGATTACGACACCTCCGCGGGGAAATGCTCCATCGTCGACATTCTCGCCGAATGCGTACAGCACGGTTTCGGTCCAGTCGCCGCCGGGCGACGCAGGGGGCGCCAGTGAGAATACCGTTCCGAAGGTGGTGGTCCCGCCGCCCTCGGTCGTTCCATACAGCACCCCATTGCTGTCGATCGCCACACCTGCATAAGGAGCGTTCCCGTCCTCCCCGGCTCCGAAGCTATGGAGCACGGTTTCAGTCCACGCTCCGGTAGGTGACGCGGGCGGAGCCAGTTCGAACACTGTGCCATAGCCGTACGCCCCACCGCTGCCGGTAGTGCCGTACAGCGCTCCGCCTCTGCCGATGGTCACGCCGGCAATCGGACCGAGTGCATCGCCGGCAAAGCCTCCGAAGCTGTACAGCAAGGTCTCCGTCCAAGCGCCGCCCGATGTGGTTGGCGGAGTTAAGGAGAATATCGTTCCCTCATCGAAGCTCCCGCCAGCACCCGTGGTGCCGTATAGAACCCCGGCGTGGCCGATCGCGAGGGACCCAAGAGGCCTGTAACCATCGCCTGGACCGCCCGGGCTTCCGAAACTATGCAGGATAGTGAAAGTCGCCGCGTTGGCGGCCGTGCCAATGCCTGATAGACACAAAGCCAACCTCAGCAGCGCCGAATCGCGCATCGACGGCATCAAGGGCCTCCTGTTCACGAGTCTTAAGCTCATACCACGATTGGGATTCGGCGCGCCGATTAACAATCGGCCCGCAGGTTGCCAACCTGCCCCACAAAATGTCAGCTAAAACTGCTGCGCTTCGCTGCCCTGGGTGGCCGTGACAACAGCGGCGGCCTTCTCCCGAATCTCCGGCGCCACCGGCTTGCGCACGTCGTAAAACTGAATGCGGCAATAGCGGCAATGATATAGATCCGCGCCGCACGCGTATTGCACGAAATTGACGAAGCCCCTGTGCATCCGATCGATCTTGTCCCGGGTCGCCAGCCGCGTCAGGCGGTAAGTGCCGCAACGGGGGCAGCGCGGGTAATCGCCGAGATAGAGGGCATACCAGCGCGGCTCGGGCTTGCGCGTGCGGCATTTCCCGCATTCATACACGGCTGTGTACAGCAGCTTCTCGTGGAAGGTGCGATGGACGCGGCGTAACCTTCCCTGGCAGGTCGGACAGTGGAGCACTTCGTCCTCTTTTATACTACAATTGCGCGAACAACTCAACCCGCGCCACAATAGGATATAGCCTTCATAGCCCCCGAACAAGAACAATGCTCGAACGAATCTCGGTGCACGGTGCGCGCCAGCACAATTTGAAGAACATCGACGTGGAAATTCCGCGCAACAGCCTGACCGTGATTACCGGGCTGAGCGGGTCGGGCAAGTCGTCGCTGGCGTTCGACACCATCTACGCGGAAGGGCAGCGGCGTTACGTGGAGACGCTTTCGACGTACGCGCGCCAGTTCCTGGACCAGATGGAGCGGCCGGATGTGGATTCCATCGAGGGGCTGAGCCCGGCCATTTCGATCGAGCAGAAGACCACCAGCCGCAGCCCGCGCTCGACGGTGGGGACCATCACGGAGATCTACGACTACCTGCGTCTGCTGTACTCGTCGATCGGGACGCCGCATTGCCCGTTATGCGGCAACGAGATTTCGCGGCAGACCACCGAGCAGATCCTGCAACACGTGCTGGCGTTGCGGCCGGACGAGCGCATCATGGTGCTGGCGCCGGTGGTGCGCGGCCGCAAGGGCGAGTATAAGAAGGACCTGGAAAAGCTGGCGAGGCAGGGATTTGAGCGCGCGCGCATCGACGGCATACTTCGCTCGCTCGAAGACGATATCCCGCTGGACCGGCGGCGCAACCATACCATCGAAGTGGTGGTGGACCGGCTGCTGGTGAAGCCGGGCATCGAGAAGCGCCTGGAAGCTTCCATCGAAACCGCCACCAAGCTGGCGGACGGGCTGGTGCTGATCGCGGTGGTGAACGGCGAGGAGCGGCTCTACTCGCAGAAGCTGGCGTGTACGGAGTGCGGCACCAGCATACCGCAGCTTGAGCCGCGCTCGTTTTCGTTCAATAGCCCGTATGGCGCTTGCGAGGAATGCACCGGGCTGGGCAGCAAGTGGGCTTTCGATCCGGGCAAGGCGATCGTGGATTTCTCGAAGCCGTTGTTGGAGGGAGGGCTGGGGCCTAGCGCGGGATCGGCGTATATGAAGCACCACCTGGCGGAGGCGGCCAAGGCCCTCCGCATCGACCTGGGAACGCCGTTCGATCAGTTTCCGAAGAAGGTGCAGAGCGCTTTGCTGGATGGCAGCAATGGGGGTAGCAACGGGTTCCCGGGCATCTTGAAAGTTCTCCAGCAGACCTATGATGAATCGTCCGAAGGCTATCGCGAGTGGCTGACGGAATACATGTCGCCGGCCGAGTGCCCCGCATGTCATGGCTTGCGTTTGAGGCCGGCCAGTTTGGCGGTACGGGTGAAAAACTTCTCTATCGCGGAGTTCACCCAAATGCCCATCGCGCGCGCGCTGCTGACGGTGCGCAACTGGGAATTCGGCGAGCGAGAGACGCAGATTGCCGGACGCGTGGTGGACGAGATCCGGCGTCGGCTGGAGTTTCTTTCGGCGGTGGGCCTGGATTACCTGAGCCTGGAGCGGTCGGCGGCTACGCTTTCCGGCGGCGAGGCGCAGCGCATCCGGCTGGCCACGCAGATCGGGTCGAAGCTGCGCGGGGTTCTTTACGTGCTTGACGAGCCTTCCATCGGGCTGCATCCGCGGGATAACGGGCGGCTGCTGGATACGCTTACACATCTTCGCGATATGGGCAATACGGTGCTGGTCGTGGAGCACGATGCGGAGACCATCGAGCGCGCGGATTATGTGATCGACCTCGGACCGGGCGCCGGGCGATTGGGCGGCGAGTTGGTGGCGGCGGGTACGCCGCAAGCGATTGCCAAGGACCCCGGCTCGCTGACCGGCCAGTATCTCTCGGGCGCGCTGCGAATTCCGGTGCCCCTTGTGCGCCGGCCTTCGAACGGCAAAAAGCTGGCGATTATCGGCGCGGCCGAACACAACCTGAAGAACATCGATGTGGATATACCGCTAGGCCTGCTGACGGTGGTGACGGGCGTTTCAGGCAGCGGGAAATCCACGCTGGTGAACGAGATTTTGTATCGCGCGCTGGCGCAGCAGATCTATCGGTCGCACGAAAATCCCGGAAAGTTTACTGCGATCAAGGGCATGCAACTTCTGGACAAGGTGATTCGCATCGATCAATCGCCGATCGGGCGTACGCCGCGCTCGAATCCCGCCACGTATACGGGTCTGTTTACGCCCATTCGCGACCTTTACGCGATGCTGCCGGAGTCGCGCGAACGGGGCTACAAACCGGGGCGCTTCAGCTTCAACGTGAAAGGCGGGCGTTGCGAGGCGTGCCAGGGCGACGGGCTGAAGCGCATCGAAATGAACTTCCTTCCCGATGTGTACGTAACCTGCGACGTGTGCCGCGGGCGGAGGTACAATCACGAGACGCTGCAGGTGAAATATAAAGGCCGTTCCATTGCCGATCTGTTGGACTGCACGGTGGAGGAGGCGCTGCCACTGATGGAGAATCTTCCGCACATCCGGCCAAAGCTGCAAACCTTGAACGATGTGGGGCTGGGGTATATCCACCTGGGGCAATCGTCCACCACGCTTTCAGGCGGCGAGGCGCAGCGCATCAAGCTGGCCAAGGAGTTGAGCCGGCGGCAGACCGGGCGCACCTTTTATGTGCTGGACGAGCCGACCACCGGATTGCATTTCGACGATGTGCGCAAGCTGCTGGATGTGCTGCAGCGGCTGGTGGATCTGGGCAATACCGTAGTGGTGATCGAGCACAACATGGACGTGATGAAGACGGCCGACTGGATTATCGACCTGGGGCCGGATGGCGGCGAGTATGGCGGGCGGCTGGTGGCGGCGGGGACCCCGGAGCAGGTGGCGCGGTCGAAGAAGAGCTATACAGCGGAAGCTCTGCGCAAGGTTTTGGAGGGCGGGCAATCCTGCCCGCAGCCGGCTTTTAGCCGGCCCGCGGAAGCCCGATGAGCAAATACTCCACCCATCCCATCGATTTTTCCGGCTTGAAGACGGTACCCTTGCAGGCCCGCGGCGGCAAGGTCCGTGTGGGGGATTTTGCGGCGGTCTACCGCAAGGGCGCGGGTGTCGCTGGTTGGCTCGAGTCGCTGCCGCACATCCTGGCCGGCGATTCGTTGCGCGCCGTGGCTGCGGCCATTGCGGCGGCACGCACACGGGGCCGCGCCATCGTATGGGGAATAGGCGGGCATGTGATCAAGTGCGGCCTGGCGCCCGTCCTGATCGACCTGATGCGGCGGGGCTACGCCACTGCCTTCGCCCTGAACGGCGCAGCGGCTATTCACGATTTCGAGATCGCGCTGGCGGGCCATACCAGCGAGGACGTGGAAGCCGTCCTGCCGGATGGGAGCTTTGGCGCGGCCGAGGAAACCGGGCGGGAGATGAACGCCGCCATCGCGGCCGGCGATCGCGAGGCGCTGGGCATGGGCGAAGCGCTGGGGCGGCATCTGGATGAAATTGCCGCGCCCGAATTTGCGCCGCTGAGCCTGGTGCTGCAGGCCTGGCGCGCGGCGGCCCCTGTGACGGTGCACGTGGCTGTGGGGACGGACACGCCGCATATGCATCCTTCGGTGGACGCGGCCGCCATCGGCAGCGCTACGCATCGCGATTTCCGGTTGCTGTGTTCGCTGGTGGCGGGACTCGACGATGGCGGAGTGTATCTGAATGTGGGGTCCGCCGTGGTGCTGCCGGAGGTATTTCTGAAGGCGGTCTCGGCGGTGCGCAATCTGGGACATCCGCTGGCGGGTTTCACCACGGTGAATCTGGACTTCGTGCAGCATTACCGTCCGAAGGTGAACGTGGTGGAGCGGCCGCACGCCAAATCGGGCGGGGCGGGATATGCGCTGACCGGGCATCATGAAATCCTGGTGCCCTTGCTGGCTGCCTGCCTGATCGAGAAGGAGCTATGAGCCCGGAACCGCCGCTTCCGGAACTGGCGCCGCCGGAGACTGCCGCGGCGCCGGAAAGCTACCCGTTCTGGGGCTACTTGGACTTGCTGGGCTTCGTCCTGATTGCGTTACTGGGATCGCTGGTGGTGTCGCTGCTGGGTTCTGCGTTGATTGACGCGCACGTCAAGCGCGCTTTTGTTCTATTCCCGACACAGGTCCTGCTCTACGCCTTACTGCTGGGCGCGCTGGCATTGATTTTTCGGCGCTACTACGGCCAGCCGTTCTGGCGGTCGATGCGCTGGATCCCGGCGGCGCTGAGCACTCAGTTGGTGGCCGCCTGCGGCGTGCTGGCGGCATTCGCCGTGATGGCGGCCAGCGTCTTGCTGCGGACCCCGGATATCGACAGCCCGATGAAGGCGCTGCTCTCGGATCCGGTGTCTGTGGCGATGATCGCGCTAATTGGCACGACGCTGGCGCCGGTGTGCGAGGAAATCGTGTTTCGCGGGTTTCTGCAACCGCTGCTGGTGCGATCGCTGGGAGTTGCGCCCGGCATTCTGCTGGCGGCGGCGGCGTTCGGGTTAATGCATTTGCAGGAATACGGCTACTCCTGGCGCCATGCGCTGCTGATTTCGGCGGCCGGTGCGGGGTTTGGCTGGATGCGCCAGCGCAGCGGATCGACCAAGGCCGCGGCAGTGATGCACGCGGCGTACAATGGCGTGTTCTTTTTACTGCTGGCGGCGCAGCAGGCGGCCGTGCATGGGCGCTGGGTGGAACATGCGAGGTAGCAGGATGGCGCCCGGTTCGGATGCTTCGGGAAGCCGTAGACTATAGCTGGTAGTGTCCCGCTGAGGCAGGCGGTCACCGGTGGCAGAAATTCTCGTTGAGGGAGGAATCCGCATGGCCGATAAGCCAGTACGCCCGGAACGCATGAAGCTGTTTTCACCCGATCTTAGGGACGACGCAAGAACAATTTCACAGTTGGGGTTTGATAGTGTAGTTCCAGTCGGGCAGCGTTTCGTGGCGTCGCAGACGGAGTGAGGCGATTTGATCGGTGGAAGGCTTGATGCCGCAGGGATGGTGGGGGCGATCCAGGTAGGCAGTGACTTGGGGGCCGGTCTGGGTTGTGGTGGTGCGGGCGTAGTTAAGGATCTTTTTGGTAAGAGTCGAGCGGTTCACCAGCCCAGTTGCGTGAAACCTCAGAGAAGAGGCGACGCTCGATGGATTCCATTTGGAAGCGCCGCTCGGATAATGGGCAACCGTGACGGGAAAGGGGTAGACCGGTCTGTGAACTACTTGGAGCACGTGCTCTTGATCCATGTGACAACACACCCGGCGTGGAGCCACCTTAAAGACTTGCAATCGCTGAGAAACATCCTGGTGCACCGCAGCGGAAAACCTGGGGAATCGCAGGAGGTTCGGAGCCTCATCACGAGGTGCCCGCAGGCACTTGAACTTCGAAAAGCCGATGGACTTCGCGAGCAGATTTGGATGTCAATGAATCTGTGCCGAGACTTTGTTGAGGACATCGGTGGATTCTTCGAGCGAGTCTTCAAGGCGTGTGGCTGCCGAACCGGCATATGCAACTCGACGGCTGAAAGGTCCCGCCAGGCCCGAAACTGCGATCACATGCAGGGCATCGAAGCGAGGAACTTGGAGGCGAAGCCTTACGGTTTGATCTCATAATCCGGCCAGCAGTCCTCGATCTGTTGCCAGGGTGCGTTGGGATCGGCGACTGAAGTGGACAGCGACTGGCCGGACCACTGATCTCCAAAGATTCGGATCTCCGCCCCTCCCGAACCCGGCATGGGATTGAACTTCGGATCGAGGATCCGAGCGATCTGGTCGCGCGCGCCTTCCAAATGCACGCGCGTGGCGCGGTCCGTAGTGTGGGCAATAGCGGCGGCGATCGAAGTGCTCAACGCGCGCAGTTCGGCGCGGTAGAACGGCTTTTCGTCTCCGCTCGAAGCGAACATCGCCACCGGGAACCCGGCCGGCAATCCCGCGGGGAGCGTCGGGGCGGACCCATTGATCTTCGTATTCACCAGGTCGAGATAGTTGCGCTGCAATTGCCGCCGGTAAGCGTCGATGGGCGTCTGCGGCGTTTCAGTCTCGCGCCAGATGCCGTGCCGCACGGCGGCCAGGAAATCCGCCGGGCGATAAGCCGCGGATCCATCCAGCGCATCCTGCTCGACCAGCCGTGCGAAGCGCGCGCTGCTCAACAAATTGCTCAGCACCGAGCGTTGCGCGTTGCCCACTCGGTTGATTGCGCCCAGAGGCTCGATGCGGCGCAGAATCTCCTTGTCGATGGCCCATTGCGGCGTCGCAAAGGCGTTCTCATTGAGGAACGCCACCGCGGCCGCCTGGCGCGCCTGGGCCACCGGCGTAAAGATGACGCCCTCCTGCCCGATGTTCTTCTGCTGCGACTGGAGGCCGCCCACCAGCGCGACGACATGGTTCATCTCCAGCGTCCACTGACCCAGCATGCGGCCATACACCTCGGACAGATCCTCGTAGGGATCGCCCTTCTGTGTGGTGGTCGCGGTCAGCATCATGCGCGCCACGCGCTGCAGATTCTTAATCCCCAGCGCGGTGGATTTCAGCGCATCGGCATCCCCCACGGCTTCGGTCAGCTCGCCCGGATCGGAACCCGCCGCACCCGCCGTGGAGAAGCGATACCAGGGCGTCTTATCCTGCTCGCGCGCCCATTCGTCGAGGGTGGGTTTTTCGTCGTCGGGCGCCTTCGCGTCCGCAATCGGTTGATAACCCCAATGCGTCGCCCAAATATCGTACGGCCCCACGGTTGGCACGA
>DATNMW010000223.1:0-30341 GCA_035602155.1 Bryobacteraceae bacterium
CAAGACGCCTCGCTGGTTCCTGGGATATGAACCAAAGGACTTCGTCGGGCGCGAACGATATCTGGAGCGGCTGCGTGCGGCGCTGGTGGAACAGCCCGGGGTGTTCCTGTTGTGCGGGGAACCGGGGTCGGGCAAGTCCACGTTGGCGCTGAAACTCGCTTGGAAATCGCAAGCGTCGTTTGATGCGGTGGTCTTCCAGACTTGCGGGCAGCGGTCGGCAGAGGAGATCGGCGTGGAATTGGCGTGGCGATTGAAGTTGGAGAATGTGCGGGCCGCGCCGCCGGAGGTGCAGTTGGAGGCCGCGCAGAACTGGCTGCGGGAGCGGCTTTCGCTGCTGGTGCTGGATGACGTTTGGAACGACGACGTTGGGAAACTGCTGCCGGGGCCTCCGGTTTCCGTATTGGCTACTTCGCGTCGGCGGGACTGGCCGTGGGTGGAGTCGAGCGGTCGCGAATTGGTGGAGAGCTTGTTCGACAGAGGAGGCGGAGGCTTGCTTTCAGACGTATTTGGGCGACGGTGCCGTGGCGCGTTACCGTGTGGCGCTGATGGCGTTTGCGGAGCGCATGGAGCTTTTGCCGTTGGCGATCACCGTGGCCGCCGCGATGCTGCGCGACAGCGCTGACCCTTTGGAGGAAGCGGCGGTTGGTCTGCGATTGGCCGACTTGCGGAGCGTGGCGGATCTGCTGCAGAAGGCTATTGATGCTCAGCCGGAGCGGGAGCGCGGGTTGTTGCAGGCTGCGGCGGTGTGTGCGCCAAGTGGGTTCTGGCTGCCCTTGGCTGGGCAGATCGCGGGTTTGGGCGATGCGGATTTGCGTGCGGCGCGGGATCGGTTGGTGAATTCGTCGCTGCTGCGCCTGCTGGATCGCGACCGGCGCCGGTTTCAATTGCATGGGCTGCTCCGGGAGCAGTTGCGGGTAGGCGCTCCGCTTGGGGATTTGGAGGAACGCCACGCTGCGGCTTTGGAGGGTATTTTAAAGGATTGGCAGAGGCGGTGGAAGGATTGCCGGGAATGTCTGGATGAAGTGATCCCGGCGATGGAGCAGCTCTGGCGGAGCGGAGCCGCCGGGAGAATGGGTGCGCTCTCCTTCTGGGGCTATGCGGCTGGGAAAAGAATCGGCGAACTGGATGCCGCATCGCGCATTCTCCTCCACGGGGACCGCTTCTGGGCTGGCAGGCACGATGGCGAGGCGAAGCGCAGTCTCATGTGCAGCTACGGTAATCAAGCGTTGATAATGGAGGACTGGGGGCGGCTGGAAGAGGCCATGGCGCTGCATCAGAAGAGCGAGGCGCTGTGCCTCGAATTGGGCGACAAGAATGGTTTGCAAACCGGTTACGGCAACCAGGCGCTGATACTCTATGCCTGGGGACGGCTGGAAGAGGCCATGGACCTGCACGAGAGGGAGAAGGCGCTGTGCCTGGAGTTGGGCAACAAGGATGGTCTACAGCGCAGTTATGGCAACCAGGCGGTGATCCTCCAGGCTTGGGGGCGGCCCGAAGAAGCCATGGCGCTGCTTGAGAAGCAGGAGGCCCTGTGCCTGGAAGTGGGCAACAAGCATGCTCTCCAGCACAGTTACGCCAACCAGGCGGGGATACTTCGCGCCCAGGGCCAGCTGGAAGAGGCCATTGCACTCCTCAAGAAGCAAGAGGCGCTGTGCCTGGAACTGGGCAACAAGGATGGCTTGCAGGCCGGTTACGGGAACCAGGCCTTGATTCTCCGGGCCCGGGGGCTGCTGGACGAGGCCATGGCGCTCCTCAAGAAGAAGGAGGCGCTATGCCTGGAGTTGGGCCTGCGGCGTGATCTCGGATACTGCTACTGGAACTGGGGACTGCTGGCGCGCGCGCAGGGCGATCGGGCCACTGAACGGGAGAAGCTTCAGGCGGCTCTCGATATTTTCACGGAATTGAAGATGCCGCGGGAACGCGACGAAGTAGCGGCCGAACTGGCGAAGACGGCGGAGGGTAATTCAACGCGAAGAGTGGAAATTCTCGGCGAGCAGTCCCTCGATGGTTGAGGTAACCTCGCGCTCGGCCTCCGCGCGCAACTCGCCGCTGGCGTGGCCGGGGAAACCGGCGTGCACGGCGCGGACGCGTCCGTCGCGGCCTAGAATGAATGTGGTCGGCCAGCAGTTCAGATTGACTCCCTGCGGCAACTTGGCGTTCAACTCGCTTGGTTCGCCCGCGAGCAGCAGGGTGTACTCGATGCCGTACTGGGCGATGAAGGCCCGCAGCCGCGTGGGATTCTTCAACTGCTCGGCCTCTTCGAACGACAGCGCCACGATTTGCAGACCTTCGCCGTGGTATTTGCGGTAAAGCGCCGCCAGGAAGGGCGCCTCGTCGTGGCAGTTCGGACACCAGCTTCCCATGATACTTACGATCACGACTTTGCCCTCGAAACGCGGATCGTCGTTCGAAACCAGGTGTCCGTTCAAGTCGGGGAAGCTGAAGCGGAACGGCTCGGCCGGATCCTTGACGGTGGTGTGGCGCGATGGGTCCGTCGGCTCGGCCAGACCCTTGGCGCGCGCCATGGCGGGGCGTGTAGCGACCAGATCGTTCTTGCCTCGGCCATCGGCCAGAGTCACGGCCAGGGTTCCATCTACGGCGGGCGTCAACATCAGCAGCGCCGGACGGGCGCCGGAGAAATGGCTGAGCACAAATTTGCCATCGCGGTAGCTGCCGGTGAGCGCTCCGGTATCGCCATCCACGCGCAGGATGGCCGCCGAGACGTCCGCGCCGGATTGCCGCACGATCAAGCGCCAGGCGGATTCGCCTTTGGGGCTCTTGACCGCGATCTCCCAAAGACCGGCGATCGATGGCGCGGCGGCGTCAGGCTGGGGTTGCGCGACGTAAGGCTTGGCTTTGAATGGGTAGCTCCTGCGGACGGATGCGTATTCACCCTGCAGCACTCCGTCCTTCAGGGTAGCGTGCAACTCGGTCGCGTAGTGCGCGAAGTTCAGAACCAACGTCCCGTTTTCCAGATGGCCGCTGGTGGAGGGGACTTTGTCGTCGCCATTGAAGAAGCAGCCCTGGATGGTGGATCCGTCGCCGGAGAACTCCATGCGAAATGGGATCTCAAGGTCGTTGACGGTGACGGTTGCGCTCCACAGGCCGGATATCGATTGCGCCATGGCGGCTTGCGCGAACACGAAAACAGCGAGGATAGGGAATCCAGAGCGAGTCTTGGGGGACGTCATTACAAGTAAGTATATAGATTTTGGGGACAATCGGCAAATTCTTAGCGAGGGTCCTTCCAGTTCCACCATTTCAGAAGCTCGGGGTCATGCGTGGCCTCAGACGCGAAATAGACCGCGCACCGGAATACGTACAGAACGCAGCGGTCCACGTGGTGGCCCACATGGTGGCAGAGTTCGGCGTAGAGGGACTCCGGATTGCGGCCTCGCAGTTCCGCCACTTCCCGGATGCCCAGGCGATTGAGGTCCGCCGCGATGGACGGCCCAACTCCGGGAATGCGCAACAGATCTACGGGCCGGGAGGCTTGCCTTACTTGTCGGACCATACGGATAGCTCATTGCCGGCCGGATCGGTGAAGTGAAACCGCCGCCCGCCGGGAAAGGAAAAGATCTCCTTGACGATCGCGCCGCCGGCCGCCGCGACCTTTGTTTGCATGCCGGCGAGGTCGGCTGAATAGAGCACGACCAGCGGCCCTCCGGCTGTGACCGTATCCTTTTTATAGAACCCGCCCGCGAGGCGGCCGTCTTCGAAGCTGGTATAGTCCGGGCCGTAATCGGCAAATTTCCAGCCGAAGAGGCCGGTATAGAAAGCCTTCGTCTTGGCGATATCCAGGGCGGGGAACTCGATGTAGTCTACCCGGCCTTCGTTCTGAGATGTATCCATGAGTCGAGTATGCCGCAGGCCTCCTGACAGCGTTGTGTCAGGATAGTTTAAGATGCGGCGCGCCGATCGTCTATTCCGGATCGTCCAACACTTGCGGGGGCGGCGCCTAACCACTGCGGCGCAGCTTGCGGGGTGGCTGGAAGTATCCGAACGGACGGTGTACCGGGACATTCGCGATCTTTCCATTTCAGGCGTCCCCGTGGAGGGCGAGGCGGGCGTGGGATACCGGCTGCGGCCGGGATTCGATCTGCCGGCGATCATGTTCACTATGGATGAAGTGGAGGCGCTGGTGGCGGGCGCGCGCATGATGGAAGCGTGGGGCGGGCCTGATTTGGGACGCCACGCGCGGTCGGCGCTCGCCAAAATCGCACTGGCGTTGCCGGCGGCCCGGCGGGATGAGATTGAGCGCACCAGGCTGTTCGCTCCTGGATTTCTGGTGCCGAAGGGCGCGGCTGCCGGGCTGGAGACGGTGCGCCAGGCGATCTTGCAGCGCCGCAAGCTGCACATCGAATACGTGGATGGGGGGAATCGCGCGTCCGCCCGGACGCTGGTTCCGCTGGCGCTTAATTTTTGGGGTATGACGTGGTCGGTAGCGGCGTGGTGCGAGTCGCGGGAAGATTTCCGGGTTTTTCGGCTGGATCGAATGCGGAGTCTGCAAATGGGTAACGAGAAATTCGATGAAGTCCCCGGCCGGACGCTTGAGGATTTTGTCGAGAGCGTCGGCCGGTAGGGGGCACGATAGCCGCATTCCGCTAGTTGACCGTGAAGTCCGTGGCGCTCTCGACCGATCCTCCCTTGGTCGCGATTACGATGTGCCCGGTGACTGCCCCCGTCGGCACGTCGGCCGTTACCTGGGTGTCGGAATTCACCGTGACGATAGTGGCAGCCACTCCGCCAAACGTCACCCTGGTGGCCTGCGTGAGTCCGGTTCCAGTTAGCACGACTGGAGTTCCCACCGGACCACTGGCCGGACTGAAGCTGGGGAATGTTGGCGTGACGAGGAATGCAGTGTTACTGGTAAGCGTGTTCGCGCCCGTGGTAACGGTCACGGATCCGGTAAGGGCTCCGGCGGGAACCGTGGCGCTGATGAAGGTGCTTTCGTGAGTGGAAGAAGCCGCTGCCACTCCGTCGAACTTCACCACCGAAGAACTGCTGAATCCTTGGCCAAGAATCCAGATATCGGCGCCTTGTTTGCCCGTTCTGGGTGTCAGGCTCACGAATGGGTGCAGGCCCACCAGGCTGAAGATAGTGCCACAATTTCCGCCGCAGTCGAGAATTGTCCCGCCAAAGCGGGTTGATCCGTAGAGGTTCCCATTGGTGCCCTGAACCAGCCCGGCAAAAGGCCACTGGCCGTCCGGACAACCGTTGGCGCCTTCTCCGCACCCCGTACCGGTAAAACTGTAAAGCGTCGTCAGCGTACCATCCGGGGTGATTTCGAAGACTGTCCCATTGAAATTGTCTCCGCCTTCCTGGGTTGTCCCGTAGAAGTTCCCACTGGGGGCCTGGACGAGGCTGCCCCAGGGGTCTGCGCCGTCCGAACAGTTCGTTTGCGAGCAGAAGTTGTACAGCGTCGTCAGCGTGCCGGCCGGGGTCACACTGAAGACCGTCCCGTAGCTGTGGGCCCCCCCACCCACCGTTGTCCCGTAGAAGTCCCCATTGGCTGCCTGGATCAGCGCCGCGGCGGGGCCTGCGCCTTCTATATTCGTGCAACTGTTTGCAGCGCAGAAGCTGTGTAGCGTGGTCAGCGCGCCGCCCGGCGTGATTTTGAAGAAGGTGCCGTCGTTGGTGGGCCCGCCGGTCGAGGTTGTCCCGTAGAGGTCCCCGTTGGTGGCCAGGATCAGCGACGCCAGGGGTAGAGAGCCGTCCGCACACCCCGGTTGGGAGCAGAAGTTGTATAGCGTCGTCAGCGCGCCGCCGGGGGTGATTTTGAAGAGGGTGCCGGCGTTGGCTGGCCCGCCATACGGCGTTGTCCCGTAGAGGTCCCCATTGGTGGCCTGGACTAGCCCCGCGCTGGGCGAGTTGCCGTCCGGGCAACCGCTTAGGGAGCAGAAGCTCCATAGCGTTGTCAGCGTGCCGCTTGGGGTGATACTGAAGACGGTTCCATAGCTGTTGGCGCCTCCGCTAGTGGTTGTCCCGTAGAAGTCCCCATTGGTGGCCTGAGCGAGCGCCCCATTGGAGGGGGTTGCGCCGTCCGAGCACGTGAAAGAGTTGGCGCAAAAGCTGTACAGGGTAGTCAGCGTGCCACTCGGGGTCATTTTGAAAACCGTCCCAATGCCGAAGTTGGCCCCGCCAGTGTTGGTTGTCCCGTAGAGGTCCCCATTGGTGGCCTGTACCAGCGCTGCGAACGGATATTCGCCGTCGGCGCCATCGAAGCTGAATAGCGAGGTGAACGTCTGCGCGGGCAAAGCGGCCGCAGTCGCCGCACAGAGCAGAACAACCCAGGTCATAACGCGTATCGTTTTCATTCGAATTGCTCCTTCATTTCCGCGCATGGGTGTACCAGCACTGGCACGCCTCGAACGCGCAGTGTAGAATCGATGAGGCGGCGGCCATTCCGCCGCCCCTCTTCCGGCTACCCGATCCAGTGTCGTCGGTTTGTGGCGGCAAGACCATGCAAGAACTCGGAAAAACTCGGAAAAATTCGGAAACGGCCAACCGGAAGCTGTTGTATGAGTTTGGTCCCTTCCGCGTCGATCCCCAAAAGCGCCTTCTGCTGCAGGATGGCCGGCCCGTGCCTCTGACCGGCAAGGCTTTGGATATCCTGCTGGCGCTGCTCGAATGCCATGGCGAGATCCTTACCAAGGACGAGCTGATCGGGCGCGTATGGCCGGATACGGTGGTGGAGGAAGGCAATCTCGGCCGTAATATTTCCAGCCTGCGGAAGGCGCTGGATGAGAGCCCCGACGAGCATCGTTACATCGTGACCCTGGCGCGCCGCGGATACCGTTTCGTGGCAGACGTGCGGGAGCGCTGGGAGGAGAACGGGATCGCGGCCGGTCCCGCCGAGGTCAAGCCATTCCCCGCGCCGGGTGTTGGCGCGCTGCCGCCGGCGAGCACGTCTCCCCGGCGTTGGCGCCGCTGGAGCATGGTTGCCCCGGTAACGCTGCTGGCCCTGCTGATCCTGTTTGGAGCGATCGTCTCGGCGCATCGGTGGGCGCGTGGACGGGGCCGCCGCGCGCTGGAACCAGTCCCACGGCAGCTTACCGCGAATCCGACCGAAAACTGGGTAATGGGCGCCGGCATTTCCCCGGACGGCAAGTATCTGGCCTTCCTGGATCGGACCGGACTGTTCGTGCGATCGATCGATTCCGGGGAAACCCATCCGATTGCGCTGCCGCCCGAGTGGATCCCCGGCAACATTACCGGGCTGCGATGGTTCCCGGATGGCGGTAAGCTGAGCGCCTGCGTGCGCACGTCCGCAGGCTACGGCATTTGGGCGATCACCGCAGTGGGACAAGCCGCGCCCCGACTCATCCAGCGTTCCGGTCTTTGGCCGGCCATCTCGCCGGACGGACGGTCCATCGCTTTTCAGAACGGCGATCCCGGGCTGCGTGGAAGCGATCTGTGGGTGGCCGGCATCCATGGCGAAGCGCCGCGAAAGCTGCTCGCCGCGGAAGACGGAGATATGGCGCTCAGCCCCGTCTGGTCGCCCGACGGCCGCTGGATCGCCTATCTGAAGGGTCGCGAAGACAAGACGCTGGGCGGGCAGTTCGACCGGACGGCGTCCATCGAAATGCGGCCGGCCAACGGCGGGCCAGCCCGTACAGTTGTCTCTGGCGCGAGCTTGCCCCCATCGACGTTCCTATTTTGCATGCATGGCCGCGGTTGCCTGAGCTGGTCGCAGGACGGGCGCCTCTTCTTTCCGGCCAGCGACCGCGCCGGAACCCAACTGACACGCTTCGGATACAGCATCTGGGCAGTCCCGGTCGAGGTTCGCACCGGGGACACCGCGGGCAAGCCTGTGCGGCTGGCGCAGTGGGCGGACTTCTATCCGAATTGCCTGACACTCACCGCGGACGGAAAGCGCCTTGTTTTCCTGAAAAGCCGCATCCAGCTTGACGTGTATGTGGGCAAACTTGGCATCGATGGCGGCAGCCTGAGCCCGCCCCGCCGCTTGACGCTCGATAATCGGGGCCTCGGCAGCGCCCCCCATGGCTGGACGCGGGACAGCCGGGCCATCCTCTTTATTTCCGATCGCAACGGCAATGAGGAGGTGTTCAAGCAAGGCCCAAGTGAAAACCTGGCCCAAGCCGTGGTGCAACTTCCCGGATATGAGCAGCGCGATCCGTCGCCGAGTCCGGATGGCTCGTGGATTCTGTACCGCGACCGCGTCCATTCGGGATCGCAGCCGGATGCGGGGCCTCAGCGCCTGATGCGCTTGCCCGCCGCCGGCGGATCACCAGAGGTGGTGCTCGAGTTACCGGCTGCGGAGAGCTTCGACTATCGATGTCCCCTAAAGACCGGCTCTTGCGTATTGAGCCAGAAACAAGGGCGGGATCTGCTGTTCTACGCGCTTGATCCGGTGCGCGGGAAAGGGAGCCGGCTGGGGAAGACCGACCGCTGGGCTCCCCGGATGCTTTCGTGGGCCTGGGATGTCTCACCGGATGGTTCGCGCCTGGCTGTGGTGGGTTCGGGCAATAATATACTGACCTTAGCGAATGGCGTCTGGCATGAAGTCCCAGTCGCTGCGCGCTGGGAGCCGGACTACATAGCTTGGGCGGCGGATGGCGGGGGCTTCTTCGCGACCTCCTCCACGCTCGACTTGTTGCACGTCACAACAGCGGGCAAGGTGAATGTCCTGAGCCATAACGATCACGCCCAATGGCCTGCGGATCCCGTTCCGTCTCCGGATGGCAAGTACTTGGCGTTTCAGGCCCAGACCTACGATTTCAACGCGTGGATGATTGACAATCCGTAGCGAATGAGGTAACTGGAAGGCGCGGGTCGACCCGGGCGCTGGTCCCGCCGGCCCTCAACTTAATGATCATCTGCCCCACGTAACTTTCGACCGGATCCGCGCCCTGGTGGGTTTCCCCATCGGGGCTGCCGCCGCGCTGGCCGCGTGACAAAACCCTTCAGCCGGCGTAAGGTCGGCCTTGGTACGATGAAGGCACCGGAGATATTCTTATGACGATAATCGAGCTTCCCGATGAGCAAGCGGCGGCGCTGAAGGCGAAGGCGAACGCGGCCGGCCTCACCCTGGAGGCATGGCTCAAGCAGTTGGCGGACGCTGAAACGCGAACCACCACCCGCCGAGCGTCCCCTGCAGATGGCTGCCGATATCGTTCTCGACTGCATGCGCGATGTCCCGGCCGAGTCATGGCCACCCAGCCAAGGACGGAGCCAGCCAGCACGACCACTTACATTTACGGCTGGGCCCAAGCGAGAGGTATGACCGGCTCTCGATGTTGACGCGCGTCGCTGAAGGTAGATCATGAACCGTGAAGAGATCATAGCCCGCTTGCGGGAGAACGAAGCTGCGCTGCGCAAGCTGGGCGTAGCTCATGCCGCCTTGTTCGGTTCGCGCGCGCGAGGCGATCAACAGCCTGACAGCGACACCGACATCATGATTGAATTCGATCCCGCGGCCCGCATTACTATTTTCGATTACGCCGGTTTGAAGGATTACATCGCCGCGTTGCTCGACGGCCACGTGGACGTGGTAAACCGCGACGGGCTGAAGCCTTACGTGAAACCGGCGGCCACGACTGACGCAATCTATGCCTTCTGACGCCGCCGCGACCGCCCTGCGCGATATGGAGCACCATATCGCCCTCGCTACCCAATTCGTCGCGAGCCTGGATTACGAGGCTTTTCGAAACGACATACGCACCGTATTTGCCGTGACCCGGTGTCTTGAAATCATTTCGGAGGCGTCCCGCCGTCTCCCGGATGAGATGAAAACCCGATATCCGGCGATTGCCTGGAAGAACATGGCCGGCGCCGGCAACGTCTACCGCCATGACTACGAGGACGTTGCAGCGAAGCTGGTATGGGACACCGTACAACTGGCCTTGCCGCCCCTCAGGGATGTTGTTGCCCGTGAAATCGCCGCTCTCGGATAGGCCGTCGTCCAGCAGGCTCAAATCCTGCCGCCTTCGGTTGCCTAGGGGCCAAGGCGGAGCGACAGGGCAGCATCACGACAGTCTAGCCGTCACGAACTCGATCAGCGAGGCAAGATGCGGGGGAAGGCGAGATCCGCCTTGGCTGACTCGCTCGCCTATGCACCCGGAGCACCAGCTTCTGGCATTCGCGATCGCGAGACGTCTGCCGTAAAGCGCGAGATATGATAAAGCATGCCCTGGCTCGGAGCCAAACGGCGCGTATATGCCTAGTAGGTACCGTTTCCAAATTTCGGCTAGGCTTCTGCACTGGCCGAGGCAGTGCGCGTGTTGCCGCGGCGCCGCAGACGCCGAGATGCGCGCCGCCGCAACCAGAACGCGCGGAAAGCGAGTGGTCCATACGACGACGAGGTGGTGGACCATCCCTTACTGCTCACGGTGCGTCGGTCATATTCGGAAGTACAGGCTGGTTCAGAACAACGTGGCGGCCATTGAAGTGGATGTAGATGGGTATCGTGTGACCGTCACAATCCAGCGCCACGACGCAACCGCCATTACGGAAGACGAGGCCGAAAGGGCGCTCACTAAAGCAGGGCCGCTGATATTGGCATTCCAGACGGCGCGTTTCGGCGGCTACCTCTGCAAGCCTGCAAGGTGTCTCGATAAGGGTCCACTTTGCTGAGCCAACGTGCAACGCGGGAGGAAATCGCGGGAAAACTTGGAACTACGAGCATGTGGTTACGATGGCAACGGGGAGAGCGCGAGGGCAACCTGAGCCTGATCTTCCGATTCTGAGCGCTTGAGCATACATATAAAGTGTGAAAGATTGTCAAATGAGGCGATGTGATGCTGGTTCAGGAGCGTGATCTTGTTTGTCCAGGCTGCAATATCGTCAAAGGTGGCTGGTTTGGTTTGCTGCGTGTTTGCAAATAGCTTTTTCAGGGTGCCACGGTGAAGCCGATCGCCACATGTTCCATAGAGTGTGATCAATTCCGTTTTGGTAAGAAAACCCGATTCCAACCTGTCGATATGGAACCGATCCGGACTGATTGTTAGCCGAACTGGATGCGGGTAGAAGTTCGGGTGCAGCGCCTCTAACCGGCTGAGAATCTTGTCGGCGGACCATTCCTTTTGGAGCTTCGCGGCCTGTGTTTCTATGATTTCTCCGTGAGCGGTCAAGCAGCCCAAAGCGATCAACTCGCACAGCATCCTAAGCTGCAAATAAGAGAATTCCTGAACCAATGAGGCAGGCAGGCCCGTGCTACCGCCGATTGCTCCAGCGATGCTGGAGATTCTAATCTTCGCCTCTTCAAGGAGAGCGGCGTATCGATTGATGGCGTCCTGTTGTTGCTTCGTATGTGTGCGCAAGTTCATGATTCAAATCCCAATCCGCTCCGCTTCATCAAGGCTCACGTCATCGTTGCGCCGATGGATAGAGACCCGTCATTTTCGCGTTCGGATGCCCGGCCATGAGTTGCGCGACCTCGATACGGCCGCCATTGCTCGGGTAATCGGTTATGCCCCAGGATCCCGCCGAGAGCGCCGAGATCGCGGGCGCGCTGCCGTGATCGTCTCGATTGTGCTACCGTCGACGTGTCCCGTGTACGCCTAATCATTCCGTTGCATCTGATCCTACGCGATACTACCAGGCGCTGCCGAGCCGGAGAGGCGAGCCTCCGCCCGCCTGCGCCGACAAGAGTGTCAGCGCGGCAGGTATGAGTACCTGCGCCACGACTCTGGAAGGCGCGGGCAGACTCGAACTGCCATCCCCGGTTTAGAAGACCAGTGTCTTGTCCCTTGGACGACGCGCCCTCGATGATGGGGGGCCTGCGCGGACTCGAGCCGCGATCCCAGGTTTAGGAACCGGTACCTTATCCCGTTAGACGACAGGCCCGTACCAGTCAAAATGGTGGGAGCGGTCGGGCTCGAACCGACCCTGGCCGGATTAAAAGTCCGGTGCCTCGCCACCTAGGCATCGCTCCCTTCGAAATTGGTGCCGGGCCTGAGAATCGAACTCAACTGTGCTGGTTTGTAGGACCAGTCTCCGCGACCAGCGGAGTTGCCCGGCATGCAAGAAATGGCTCTGGGGGCAGGATTCGAACCTGCGCGTTTCCCGGTTAACAGCCGGGCGCATTGCCGCTTTGCTACCCCAGAACAAACTTGGTGGGTGCGGAGCGAATCGAACGCTCTGCCTGACGGTTAAGAGCCGCCTGCTCATCCTGATGAGCTTCGCACCCGGTAGGGTAGGCCGGAATTGAACCGGCTATCACCTGATTGAAAGTCAGGGCACTCGTCCGATCGTGCTCTACCCCGCGAAAAAAACTGGCGCGATGGAAGGGAGTCGAACCCATCTGGTCCCGATAGACAATCGGGCGCCTTTGCCGCTCGGCCACCACCGCGCAAACTTGGTCCAGCCCTCCGGATTCGAACCGGAATTTCAGCGTTCGGAGCGCTGCGTCCTCTCCCGCTTGGACGAAGGCCGGGTTGGTACGGGTATGCCGACTCGAACGGCAATCTGAACGTTCGTAGCGTTCGATCCTGTCCCTTGAACGATACCCGCTTAAAGCATTTTCAAAATGGCAGCCGGGGATGGACTCGAACCATCGACATCTGCTGTCAGAGAGCAGCGTCCTAGCCGCTGAACGACCCGGCTGTGGCTGGGAGGGAGCGAATCGAACGCCCGAAGTCAGCTTCAAAGACTGACGGCTTGCCACTAACCGACCTCCCAATAACATCACGCCAAAAATTGGGTTGACCGGAGAAAATCGAACTCTCGTGGCAGGAGTCACAGCCCTGCGCCTAAGCCACTCGGCCACGGCCAACATAACTGGTGGCGGGACTCCGAATCGAACGGAGATGACCTGGGCTTCAGCCAAGCGCCGTGACCACATAGGCTATCCCGCCTGCAACTTGAGACACACTTACAAATTGGTTGCGGAGGTGCGATTCGAACGCACGTCTTTGGCTTATGAGACCAAGCTGGAACCGTCTCCAGTCTACTCCGCAATAACTCTTACAAAAATGGTTCCGGCAGATGGAATCGAACCATCTCCCTATCGGTTATCGGCCGATCGCTCGCCCGGAGAGCCTTGCCGGAATGGAGCCGGTGCTGGGAGTCGAACCCGGATCGGCCGCCTACCGTGCGGCTGCTCTGCCTTTGAGCTACACCGGCTGGAGCGAGTGCGGAGAATCGAACTCCGTTGGCCGGACTGGCAATCCGGCGCTCAACCAATAAGCCACACCCGCGAAACTATTGGAGCGGACGGAGATAATCGAAACCACGCCCGCTCGGAACCTAAGTCAAGTTGTCAAAGAACTGGTCGGGGACCCCGGATTCGAACCGGGAGTCTCTTGCTTCCAGGGCAAGCGGGTTAAGCCGTTTCCCAAGTCCCCGAAAAACTAAAAAAGGGGGTGACCACTTGGTGGCCACCCCCTTTCTGAAAATCGGAATGTTATTCCAAGTTCCGGTTAGGTAGCCCCCCACGCATCCGTATTGACGCGCTCCTGCCGCATGGCTTGCGGTTTAGTGCCGAAATGGATAACTGGTCTCACGCAATTAAATTCTAGCTTACTCAGTGTAGAGAGCGCAAGTATTATTTTCGATTCTTAATGACTTCGGCGATTACCTGGCTGCGCAGAATCGACGCACCGCATTGATCCACGGTGTCGCACCGGCAACGTGCCTGCAAGCGGTAGAGCACTTCCTGCATGCTCCGGATGCGTTCCATCGCGGCATCGAGTTCCGTGAGCTTCTTGCCGGCCAGTTTCCGCCACCGCTCCGAGATCGAGTTGCGTTTCCCTAGGCCGCAAAATAGTTCCCGGACCTCATCGAGCGTTAAGCCGACTTCCTGCGCCCGCCGCAGCACGGCCAGCCGGTGGACAATGCCGCTGTGGTATCGCCGCTGTCCGCTCACGCGCAGCGCGGAAGGCAATATGCCGTTTTGTTCGTAGTAGCGAATTGCGGAGGGACGCAGCCCCGCCTGACGTGCGACTTCCGATATCGATAGCAGTCCCATCCGTCGATTATAGGACGCTGGCATCAACGCCTTCGCGCAAGAGCAAGAAAACACTTATAAAATAGCGCTTGCGTTAAAGTCGACTTGAATATGTATGATCTGACTGTGGGCCGCATCGCCGCCCGCGGAAAGAGGTCAAAACTCGAAATTCCTAGCCATCGCGTTGACGATCGGAATGGCTCCCGCATGCCTCGCGCAGGCCGGCGGCGATCGGAATTTGCGACGCGAGTCCGCATTCGCCTGCGACCGCGCAGCGCTGAACCCCGCGGCCAGAACGCGGCACTTCAAGGAATTGGGTCCGGCGCTGCGCGCTGCGCGCTGCGCACCAACGAATCCGAGAACTGCCCGATGGGTTTGAGTTCGGGTTTCCGGGCGACACAGCAACGTTCCGGCTGGCGGCGGAATGGGCCGAGGGCGAGCACCTGTGTTGTCCATTTTTCGACATCGATCTGCGGCTGGAGCGGGAAGGCGGCCTGCTCTGGCTGCGCCTGACTGGCAGGGATGGCGTGAAGCAATTCATCAGAGCCGACTTTGCGGGATGGTTTCCACAATGGCTCAAGTTCGTGCCGGCTTCGGACCCGCCTTCCTTCGGCCAGGCATTCGACAGTTGGGTATCCAGGATCGAGGCGCTCGTGGTACCGGCCGCCGACGCGATGCCGGACTCCTTGTATTCCTTCGCGCCGGGCGGGATCGGGTTCAAGGCGTGCGGACGTTCGCGGAGCAGGTGGAACACCTGGCCGCCAACAACTATCAAATGGCTGCGCCGGCGGCGGGCGAGCAAGCACCAGCCGGTACCCGGAACGAAAGCGCGCCGGACGCGGTGCGTACCAAAGGCGATATCGTCGCCTACCTGAAAGGTTCATTCGCCATGCTGCACAGGGCTGCCGCCGCCATCGACGAACACAAACTCAGCGAGGAGGTCGCGGTTAATGGATGGGAGGAATACGCGCCCCTATCTGCTGATCGACTCGCTGGCGCATTCCTCCAATCACTACGGTCAAATGGTGGAATATCTGCGCATGAACGGCATCGTGCCGCCCGCCGGCCGATAAATGGATTAACCCAAGCGCTTTCAATAACCTACCGCCAAATTGAGGCCGATTGCCGTAAATCCTCCGTTCAACACCTGGACTTGCCATACAACCAAGGAAATCAACAGTTTGATGGCTGCCGGTGGTAACGGTTAACCGTCTTTAACTATACTGGTGGGAATCGAGCACGCGGCGACGCCGTGCTGCGTGAGCGCGTTTATCTTAAACCGGTGCGGTTGCAGGGAGATTGTGCTCGCAACCCAAGAGGAGTTCAAAACGGATGCACAAGCCGATTAAGTATGTGGAAAAAGCCTTGACCTACGCGGCGCAAGCGGCGTGGACCGTTTTCGATAAAGCCAATCAAATCAAACAGAACCCGTCGTTCACGCCCAATTGGTCGGAAAAGCCGCTACTGAAGTCGTATCAGAAGACGAAGCCCCCGCTGGGTTGGCCGCGCGAGACCGACTCGCTTTGCCCGCGTTGCGTTCCCGAGGCCCGCGAGGAGATTCTAAGCGGCAAGAAACCGCTCTCCGCGCTGATGAACGAAAAAGTGGGCGAGATCAAAGCCAAAGTGATCGAGCGCGACGGCAAAATCCTGATGGTGAAGGATTGCCCGATTCACGGCCATTTCGAGGACGTGATGTCGATCGACACGGCGTTCTTCAAACACTTGGAAGAGTGCTTCCCAGGCCGCGACATCCGCGCCCATAGCGATTCGCACCTGCATCATCACGGTACCAGCACCATCACGCACGGGCGCGGCTCGGTGCTGACGATCGACCTGACCAACCGCTGCAACATGATGTGCGATCCGTGTTTTATGGACGCCAACCAGGTCGGCTTCGTACACGAGCTCAGTTGGGAAGACATTCAGACGCTGCTCGACAACGCCATCTCCATCAAGCCGAAGCGCCAGATGTCGGTGCAGTTCTCCGGCGGCGAGCCCACCATTTCGCCGTATTTCCTGGATGCGGTATCGTACGCGCGCAAGGTCGGCTATACCAGCGTGCAGGCGGCCACCAACGGCATCGAGTTTGCGAAGAGTCCGGAATTTTGCCGTAAGGCCGCGGACGCCGGTCTGCGTTATGCGTACCTGCAGTTCGATGGCATCGGCAACGCGGCGAATTCCCACCGCAAGGTTGGCAACCTATTCGACGTGAAACTGCGCGCGATTGAAAACCTGTATACGAACGGCGTGGATATCGTGCCGGTGATCACGCTGATCAACGGCATCAACAACGAGCAGGTGGGCCGCGTGATCCAGTTTGCGCTGGACAATCCCAAGCGAATTCCGTTCCTTTCGTTCCAGCCGGTTTCCTTTACGGGCCGCGACGAGGCCGTCACCGACGAACGGCGCATGGCCCAGCGCTACACGCTGGCGCACTTGGCGCACGACGTGAAAGACCAGATGGGTTTGGGCGAACCCGCCCGCGACTGGTTCCCGCTGTCCTTTATCAGCACCTTCTCCGATTGGTCCGACCTGGTGCATGGGCCGGATTATCAATGGGGCCAGTTGAGCTGCGGATGCCATCCGAACTGCGGCGTCGGCATGGCCGTGATGGTGGATAAGCTGACCGGCGAATCGGCGCCGGTGACCTCGTTCTGGAACGCGGATCAGTTGGCCAAGGATGTTGCGCGGGTGAACGACGCGGCGCGCGGCAAGTGGCTGTCGATTATCGGCATGGCGCTGGCCACGGCGCGCAACTACGATCCCTTCAAGTCGCCCACGCATTTCAAGTTGAGCGACCTGATGAAGAAGCTGGACAAGACCTTCGGCGCCACCGGCAAGAACTACGGCAAAGTTGGTTCGGACCGCACCATGCAGGATATCGAGAAGCGCCGCCAGGACCGCTGGAACTTCCTGCTGATCGCGGGTATGTGGTTCCAGGATCTGTTCAACTACGATTTCCGTCGCACCGAGCAGTGCATCATCCCATACGCCACGCAGGAAGGCGAAATTTCGTTCTGCGCTTACAACACGGGTATTGGCTGGCGCAACATCATCGAGAAGATGCACATGACCGCTACGCTGACCAAGTGGTATGAAGAACACGGCCGGCACGAGATTTTCGCGGGAGGAAAGAAGGTGGCGATGCAGAGCGCGGACCACTCCATGGTGCTCCGCGATGGCATCATCACCAACGAAGTGCAGCACGATCTGGACAAGCTGGGGATCGCCAAGAACTCCGGCGAAGAGAAGCTGCGCGCGCGGGCGGCGAAGATCAAGCAGGACGAAGAGAACGCGCGCATGGCGAAGCTGTATCGCCAGCACGTGCTGAAGGAGCAGCCCACGCCCGATCTGGTGCCGCTGGGATCGATTCAGTTGGCGCCGAGGGTGGCGGCGAAACCCGCGCTAGTCGAGCGCGTCGAAGAGCGGGAAGAAGTCGGATCTTTTGGGGATTAGTGCTCGGGACTGCCCGGCATTACGAGGAAAATCGCGCCAGCTTCGAGGTTCGGATTGGTGCGTCTCTGGTGACCAGTGGGACGTCGTGGGCCAAGTTGGAGGCGGCGATGATTTCGTCCGCAGGATCGGAGTGGAAATCCAACGCGCGCAGCTTCAGGCAAACATCGCGAGTAATTGGCCAGATCTGCACGCGACTCAGGGACTCGATGAGCGGCGGGTGGTCCAGCCCAAACCCGATGCGTTTTCGAGCATAGAGCATTTCGATTTCCCAGAGTACGATGTCTGAAATGCCCCAGTCGTCCCCAGTCAGGACGTTCCGTTAGGCTTGCGTCAACAAACCACCGACTGCATGGATCGGGATGTGGGTATCAAGATTCTGCATCCCACTTGATCCCAGCCGTGAATAGGTCGTCGCTTGGATCGATCACGATCTCCGGAACGCTCCCGATCAGATTAGCACAGGACTCGCGTACTGGCGTCAGTTTGGCAACCGGGTGGCCGTGGTTTGTAATAAGGATGCCATCGGCCGGCAGATCGTCCATCAACGCCAGGCACTTCTGCCCGAACTCTCTGACGTTTATCTCTTGCACCAGTATATTCTACCTCTAGAGGAAGGCAATTCCCACCTAGCGGCTGCATCGGATCGATCCGTGTGGCGCGTAGGCGCGCGTGCTTCCGCCGATGAACTGGTGTGGCCGACGTGAAGATGGCCGTATTCGCGCGAATGCCGAGCGCCAACGGGATCGCCCAAAAAATACGCCACGTCCTACCGCGCGTGCCCCGTGGCCTCCAATCAAGGCCCGCACCCCATCTGGTAGTTCTCCCGAATCCGGCGCACCGCCGCGGGAATGGTGTACGACGCCCTTCAGGAGCCCGATAAGGCTGCGAAATTTCGGTAACGAATTGCGCCTCCCCTGCCACTACCAGAAGTACAGCACATCCGGCCGCACGTGCCCTTTGGCCTCCAAACACGGGCCGCACTCCATCTGGTAATCCGGGCGAATCTTGCGTACCGCCGCCGGGATGGTGTACTCGTCATCGGGCTTATGTTCGGTGGCGATCGCCAGCCTCGGTTTAAAACGCGCGATGGTCTCGTGCGCGCCTGCCAGCGCCGGGATTTCGGCGCCTTCGATGTCCATCTTGATAAAATCCACGCGCGGCAGCTTCAGCTCGGCGACCAGCTTGTCGATTGTGGTCAGCGGCACCAGCACGCTGGGATGCGACGAATCCGGACGCATGACCACGCTGTTGGCCGCAAAGTTGGTATCGTCCACGTTCAGTGTGAGGGTGTCGTCTTTATCCCAGACGCCTTTCGGGTAAACGATCACGCGCCCCGCGGCCGTCTCCGCGGCCAGATTGCGGCGGATGCATTCGGCGCTGGAGGGTGAGATTTCGATCGCAACGACCTTTTGCGCGCCCGCATCGAGAGACTGGCGCGTAAAATCGCCGTCACTCGCGCCGCAATCCAACACGACGTCTCCGGCGCGAATGAAGTGCTCTCCCGCGCCATAGATGTGCTGCTCCATTTCGGCAAGGTTGAACGGCAGCACGTAACGGTTGCCTTTGGGGATCCAAAACTGGCCCTTGGGCGTGCTCCACAACTCCAGGCCGCTCTCTTCCTTTAGCAGGTGGCTGCCGGCCAGGATGCGGTCCTTGATGCGGGTCTTCTCGTCCACATTGGCCTTGGATTGGACGGCGTGCGACATGGGGCAAACGGGGCTATGGCCGGCGACCACCAGCGCCCACAGCCTGACGGGGGGAAAGATGAAGTACGCCGCCACCCCGGCGGCGGCTAGCATGGCGAAGGAAAGAGCGATACGGGAAGTCTTCACATTGTGATAATAACCCTATGAGTACACCGGCGAATCTGCCCGCCAATATAAAGGTCGTCCTGGTCACCGGAGCCTCTTCCGGAATCGGGCAGGCCATTGCCCGCCATCTCGCCGTGCGCGGTTGGCGCGTATTCGGCACCAGCCGCCACCAAGCCGCCGATTTCGAAGGCGTCGAAATGCTGGCCATGGACGTGGACGACGACGACTCGGTGGTGCGCGCGGTGGCCGCCATTGTGGAGAAGACCGGCCGCCTGGACGCAGCGGTGAACAATGCCGGTTGGGCATTGATGGGACCGATCGAAGACACGCCCATGGCCGACGCGCGCGCGCAGATGGAGACCAACTTCTTCGGCGTGCTGCGCGTCTGCCGGGCGGTTCTGCCCATCATGCGCGCGCAGCGAAACGGCTGCATCGTGAACATCGGCTCGCTGGGCGGCATCTTCGGCATGCCTTTCTCGGGCATTTACAGCGCCAGCAAATTCGCGGTGGAAGGGCTGAGCGAGAGCCTGCGCCTGGAGACCCGCCGCTACGGAGTGCGCGTGGTGTTGATCGAGCCGGGCGATACGCGCAGCCAGCTCCCGCAACGCCGGCGAACGGTCCAGCCGGTCCGGCATGCGAGCGCTTACCAGGAAATCTTCGACCGTTTCCAGGCGAAGCAGGCGCAGGATGAGGCTAAAGCGCCTCCGCCGGATGGGGTGGCAGCGCTGGTCGAGCGCATCCTGCGCGATCCGCGCCCGGCCATGCGCTACACCGCCGGCATGTGGGATCAGCGGATGGTGGCGCCGCTGAAGCGCTGTCTGCCGTACAGTTGGTTCGAGCGGCTTGTGGGCGGGGCGATGGGGGTGTGATGCGCATAGCGCTCGCATTGCTTCTTCTGCCACTAGCGACGACCGGCGCCAACCGTAAAGTCGCCATCACCATCGACGATCTACCGCCCGGCGGCGATGGCGCAGACCGCAGTTTCGCCGGTGTTCGCAGCATGACCGAGCGGTTGCTGGCGCCCTTGCGCGAACAGAAGATTCCGGTGACAGGGTTTGTGCATCCCGGCCGCACGGAGCTTTCCGCGCCCGATCTGCGCCGCATCCTCAATCTATGGCTGGACGCGGGGGCCGACTTGGGAAATCACACCATGGTTGCAACATTGTCGCACGCGGACTTGAACCGCACTGCGGTGGCGGAGTACGAACAAGACATCCTCAAGGCGGACGCGGCTCTGCTGCCAGTGGTGGAGGCGCGCGGCAAGAGACTGGAATTCTTCCGCTACCCGATGCTGCACGCCGGACCGACCGTGGAAAGCAAGCGCACCATTGCAGAGTTTCTGGGCGCGCACGGTTACCGCAACGCGCCGGTGACGTTCGACAACTCCGACTACATGTTCGCGGCGGCATACAATCGCCCGGAACTACGCGCCCGCGTGATCCGGGAGTACGTGCCCTATCTGGAATCGGTGGTGGCGTTCTTCGAGGGGCGATCCGTGGAGGTTGCAGGCCGGGAATTTCCTCAGATCCTGCTGCTGCATGCCAATGAGCTGAACTCCTGGATGATGCCGGAGATTTTGGGTATGTTCCGGGGGCGCGGCTACCGGTTTGTGGCTCTCGCCGAGGCGTTGCGGGACCCCGCCTACCGGATGCGCGACAGCTACGTGGGGCCAGGCGGATTCTCATGGATCCATCGCTGGTCGATGACCAAGGGTATGCCCAATAGGGGCGAGCCGGATGAGCCCGAGTGGGTGCGGCGGGCCTTTGCGGAGGCCAGGGGGATGGGAAAAAGGGTAACATCCAACGGCGTAATAGCGTCATCTAATAAAACCCAGGCTTTTCCTAAAGTCTCCTTTTCCCTATGTGGATTGTAAGACTGGCGCTACGGCGCCCCTATACCTTTGTCGTGATGGCTCTGCTCATCGCCATCCTCGGCGGGACGGCCATCGTCACCATGCCCGTCGATATTTTCCCCTATATCGATATTCCGGTGGTCAGCATCGTGTGGTCGTACCAGGGCCTGTCGCCGGAGGAGATGGAAAAGCGCATGGTCACCATCTTCGAGCGCTCCATGACCACCACGGTCAACGATATCGAGCACATCGAATCGCAATCCTACTCCGGCGTCGCGGTGGTGCGGGTTTACTTCCAGCCGAACGTCAAGATCGACATGGCGCTGGCCCAGGTCACGGCCATTTCGCAAACGCTGCTGCGGATTTTCCCGCCGGGGACGACCCCGCCCAACATTCTCAAATACGACGCCTCCAGCGTGCCTATCCTGCAATTGGGGCTGGAAAGCAAGACGCTCAGCGAACAGGATATTTTCGATCTCGGCCTCAATTTCATCCGCACGCAGTTGGCGACGGTGCAGGGCGCCGCGGTGCCGCTGCCTTACGGCGGCAAGTTCCGCCAGATCATGGTGGATCTGATTCCGGACCAGCTTTACGCCAAAGGCATCTCGGCCACGGATGTCTCCAATGCGGTGAGCGCGCAGAGCATCATCCTGCCCGCCGGCGACGCCAAAATCGGGAAAATCGACTACCAGATCAAGGTCAACAGCAGCCCCAGGGCGCTCGCCGATTTGAACGACATGCCCATCCGGGTGGTCAACGGCGCCACAGTGTACATCAAGGATGTCGCGCAGGTCCGCGACGGTTATGCCGTCCAAACCAGCATTGTACGCACCAATGGCACGCGCGGAACGCTCATGACCGTATTGCGCAACGGCCGGGCGTCCACGCTGGCGATCGTGAACGCGGTCAAAGAGCGGCTTCCCCAGATCCTGGCCGGGCTGCCCAGGGAGTTGCAAGTCCGCCAACTTTTCGATCAATCGTTGTTCGTGCGCGCGTCTATCAATGGCGTGGTGCGGGAGGCCGCCATCGCCGCATTTCTTACGGCCATGATGATCCTGCTGTTCCTGGGCAGTTGGCGTAGCACCATCATCGTCTGCATTTCGATTCCGCTCTCCATCCTGACTTCGCTGATGATCTTGAGCCTGCTCGGCGAGACCATCAACGTAATGACGCTGGGCGGTATGGCGCTGGCCGTCGGCATCCTGGTGGACGATGCGACCGTGGAGATCGAGAATACGCATCGCAACATGGCGATGAAGAAGCCGCTGGTGCGCGCGGTGCTGGATGGCGCGCAACAGATCGCCGCGCCGGCCTTCGTTTCCACACTCTCCATTTGCATTGTCTTCGTGCCGGTTCTGCTGCTGACCGGCGCCGCGAAGTATCTGTTTACGCCGCTGGCCCTGGCGGTGGTATTCGCCATGCTGGCTTCCTACCTGCTGTCGCGCACCCTGATTCCCAACATGGTGCATTTCATGCTGAAGCCGGAAGTGAAACTCTACGCCCTCGGCGCACATGGGGAATCGGCCGGCGGCAAGGGCGTTATCTGGCGGGCTCATTACCTATTTAACCGGCGATTCGAGAAGCTGCGGTCGTCCTACAGCGGGCTGCTGCACTGGGCTCTCGACCGCCGCGGGCCGGTGTTGGCTGGCTTCGGCATTTTCGTAGCCGCCTCCCTTTGCCTGGTGGTCTTCACGGGGCGAGATTTCTTCCCTGACGTGGATTCCGGCCAGATGCGCCTGCATGCCATCGCGCCCACCGGCACGCGCATCGAAGAGACCGAAGTTCTTTTTTCCAAACTCGACGATGAAATCCGGCGCGTGATTCCGGCACATCAAATCGACACCATCATCGACAACATTGGGATCCCCTTTGGCGGTTTCAATTTGGCCTTCGGCGACAACACCACCATGGGCACCGCCGACGGCGAGATCCTGATCTCGCTCAAGCCGGACGACCATGGTCCCACCGCAGAGTATACCGACAAACTGCGCAAGCGGCTGCACCAGAAATTCCCGGACGTGGGAATATTCTTCGAGGCGGCCAACATTACCAACCAGATTCTGAACTTCGGCCTGCCTGCGCCCATCGATTTGCAGGTGGTCGGCCGGGATCCGCGGAATTACCAGATCGCCGAGGAACTGGCGGAGCGCATCTCACACATTCCGGGCGCGGCCGATGTACACGTCCACCAGATCGTGGATTACCCGGAACTCCGCATCAACGTGGACCGCAGCAAAGCCGGCCAACTGGGATTGCAGCAGCGCGACGTATCCAACAGCCTGCTGATCTCGCTCAGTTCCAGCGGACAGGTGACTCCCAACGAATGGCTGAACTGGAACAACGGGGTCAGCTACTTTATGGCCGTGCAGACGCCGCAATACCGCATGGATTCGGTCGACGCACTGATGCGCACACCGATTTCCGCGCCGCTGGGCGCCGTCCTTAGCACCACGCCGGGTTCGCCGGCGGGTACGGCGGGCGCCTCGGATTCGGCGGTGGGGACCGGCCCCAACCAAAGCTCGCTGGCCTACGGCAATCCCGGCGCGGCGGTCGGCGGTCCGCAGCTTCTTTCAAATCTGGCGAGCGTCTCGCGCGGCGTGTCGCCCGAGATTATCAACCATTACAACGTGCAGCCTGTTTTCGACGTTTACGCCAACGTGGACCGGCGGGACTTGGGCAGCGTCGGTTCCGCGGTGGAGAAAATCATGGCGGGGTATACGGGCAAGCTGCCGCGGGGTACTAGTTTCGATCTGCGCGGCCAGGTGCGCACCATGGAGACTTCGTTCTACCGGCTGGGCATGGGCATGATCTTCGCGGTGGTCCTGGTCTACTTGCTGATGGCGGTGAATTTCCAATCGTGGCTGGACCCTTTCATCATCCTGATGGCGCTCCCCGGCGCGCTGGCCGGCATCGTTTGGATGCTGTTCATCACCCAGACCAGTTTCAGCGTGCCGTCGCTGATGGGGACCATCATGTGTATCGGGGTGGCCACCGCCAACAGCATCCTGATGGTGGTTTTCGCCAATGACGAGCGCGCCGAGGGCCTGGATGCGCGCGCGGCGGCTCAATCGGCCGGCCATACTCGCATCCGCCCCGTGCTGATGACGGCCCTGGCCATGATCATCGGCATGCTGCCCATGGCCCTGGGTCTCGGCGAGGGCGGCGAACAGAATGCGCCCCTGGGCCGCGCCGTGATAGGCGGGCTGTTGGTGGCCACTGTCACGACGTTGTTTGTGGTGCCGATTGTTTATAGCTTGTTGAGGAAGAAATCTCCGGTGGATTACGACAAGAGGATCGCCGAAGAGGAGAGTGAGAGCATTGAAGACGAACTCCGGGCCGATGCGTTGTAGCGCTCATTCTCAACGTGCGCCACGCGATTAACGGTAGCGACTAAAATGGATTACAAAGTGGCCGAAGATACCGAAGCGCGCTTGCGCGCCGAAATCGAAGATTTGAAGCGGGAGCTGGCCCAGCGAGCTGCGCCTGGTTCCGGCGCCCCGGCGCCTCCCTCGCGCCGCGGGCTGTGGCTGCTGGCGCTGGTGCTGGTTGTCCTGATCGTGATCGGCTTCCTGAAGGGCTACATTCCGCATCGGCGCAACGAGGCTACTCTAGTCGCTGAGGCCGACACTGCGGCGAAGGAAGTGCCCACGGTTACCGTGGTAAGCGTGGAGCGTTCCGCCTCCAACGGCACGCTGGTGCTTCCCGGCAACATCGAAGCGGTCACCGAAGCGCCAGTCCTGGCGCGCGCCAGCGGGTATATTAAGAAGCGCTACGTCGACATTGGCGACCGCGTGAAGTCCGGCCAATTGCTGGCGGAAATCGAAGCGCCGGAACTGGATCAGCAGGTCAACCAGGCCCGCGCCGCCGTGGACCAGGTGCGCGCAGCGCTCGAACAAGCCAACGCCAATCTGCAGCAGGGACAGGCGCAGGAACAACTCGCCAAAGTCACGGCCGAGCGGTGGAAGAATTTGCAGTCGAAAGGGGTCGTCTCGAAACAGGAGAACGACACCTACCAATCCCAGTGGGCGGCCGCGCAGGCAAACGTGTTGGCGCTGGAAAAAGCGGTGGCATCCGCGCGCAGCAATATCACGGCGGCGCAGGCCAATCTCTCGCGGCTCACCGAACTGCAAGGTTATAAGGATGTGTACGCGCCGTTCACGGGCGTGATTACGGTGCGCAACGTGGATGTCGGCGCGCTGGTGACCGAAGGGACGACGCTGCTGTACCGGATGGCCCAAACGGACCGCCTGCGCACCTACGTGAACGTGCCGCAATCGGATGCCGGTTCGGTGCGTGTGGGACAGGTCGCGCGGCTGTCGATACTGGATCTTGCCGGCCACCAATTCGCGGGTACTGTTACGCGCACAGCCAACGCGCTGGACCCCGCGACGCGTACCCTGCTTACCGAGGTGCAAGTCCGGAACTCCGGCGGCCTGCTGCTTCCCGGCATGTATGCGCAGGTGGATCTGACCACCCCACGCCAGAATCCGCCGGTGCTGATACCGGGCGATACGCTGGTGGTGCGCAGCAATGGGCCGCAAGTTGGCGTAGTCGGCGCGGACCGCATCGTACATTTCCAAGGGCTTCAATTGGGCCGGGATTTTGGCGATAAAATCGAAGTTCTCTCCGGACTGGAACCCGGGCAACAAGTGGTGGTGAATCCCGGCGATACCGTGCAGGAGGGAGCCAAGGTGAATCCCGTACTGCTGCGGGAGAAGAAGCGTCCCGCCTGATACCAATGCATAAGGTACATTTGATTTCGCGCCGCGCGCGGCGCACGAGTGCGTGCGCCACGGTTTTCCTCCTAAACGCGTCAGTCGCACTCTGCCAACAGGCGCCCGACTTCCAAAACTCCCAGCGTGTACACGACCTGATTCGTGCGGGCAACTTGTATCTCTCGCAAGCCGACGCATTGGCGCTGGCCATCGAAAACAATCTGGACGTGGAACTCGACCGGTTCAGTTTCCAAATCGCCGACACAGACCTGCTGCGCGCCAAAGGCGGCGGATTGTTGCGTGGCATCCCTTTCCTGATCACGGAGGCCCCTACCGGCGCGGGCGGTCCGCTCAGTCCGGTCACAACCAATCCGGCCTCGGCTACCAGCGTCACCACGGGCACCACGATCACGACCAACGCGCTGGAATTGGGCGCCCTCGGCGAGCCACAGACGAATCTTTCGATCCAAGGCACGATCCCCCAATCCAACGGAACGCCGGTTCCGATCTTCGACCCGTCCGTCGTAGGGCAATTGAACTGGATGCACCAGTCCACGCCGCAATTGGACATTGAGTCGTACGGCGTACCCAGCCTGGTGGCCAATGGGTTCAATGCAAACGCGGGCTTGGTGGATAACTTCGTCACTGGCACGCAGGTAAGTCTGGGATTCAATAACACGCACCAGTCGCTGAACGCCCTGGACACCAACTACAATCCCTATACCGGTTCCAGTCTCGGTCTGACTGTCACGCAACCTCTGGTACGCGGCTTCGGACCCTCGCTCAACAATCGCTTCATGCGTATCGCGGCCAACGACCGCAAGATTAATACACTGTTGTTTCACCAGCAACTGATCGCCACGGTTTATGGAGTGATCCGGCTCTACACGGATTTCGTGGCGCTTTCCGAAGACGTGAAGGTAAAGCAAGAGAGCGTCGCCGCGGCCGAGAAGTTATACTCCGACAGCAAGGCCCAGGTGGACGAAGGCACCCTGGCGCCCGTGGAACTGACTCGCGCGAACGCCCAACTTTTCGCTACCCGTCAGGATCTGATTAACTCGCGCGGCGTGCTGGAAGAACAACAGGCGATTCTGAAGAATCTGCTGACGCGCACCGGCAATGCGGACCCGGAAGTGCAATCCGCCACCATCATCCCCACCGATCCGCTCAGCATTCCCGAGAAGGAAGAGATCCAACCGATACAGGATCTGTTCACCCAAGCCATCGCTAATCGCCCCGATCTGGGCCAGGCCAACCTGCAGATCGAGAATTCCCAGATCGGGTTGAAGGGAGCGCGGAACGCTACGTTGCCCGAGGTGGACCTGGTCGGTATCATGCAGGGCAACGGCCTGGCCGGTCCGTTGAACCCGCTTGCACCGGCAAGCGGCAGCACACCCTTCATTGGCGGCTATGGCACTGTGCTCGATCAGCTATTCGCGCAGAAGTATCCCACCTACGAGATCGGTGTGCAGGTGACCATACCGATACACAACCGTATCGCGGAAGCCGACCTGGCGCGCGATGAACTGCAACTCAAGCAATCGGAAGTGCGTCTGCGCCAGTTACAGAACCAGGCGCGCCTGGAAGTCGAAGACGCGGTGATTGCCATCCGCCGCGCGCGCGCATCTTATGACGCCGCGGTGCAGGCCAGAAAGTACCAGCAGGAATCGCTGGAGGCCGAGCAGACAAGGTACGAGGTGGGTGCTTCAACAGCTTTCTTTGTGATTCAGTACGAGAGCCTGTTGGCGCAGGCGAAATCCACCGAAGTGGCGGCGAAAAGCGCCTATGTGAAAGCCCGCGCAGCGCTGGAACGCGCCACTGGGAGTATTTTGGAGGCGCACCGGATCTCGCTGGAGGCGGGGATCAAGGGCAAGATGTAGCATTATGTAGCATCGCGGACTATGGCGGACTAGTTCCAGAGCCGGTTGACGACCTTGATCAGGATAGAGCCTGTGACAATGAATATTCCCAATAGCACGAATGCGTAATCCAGCCTGCCATAGAGAAAGTTCCCTACGGCAAACAGAGCCGACCAGATCATGGCGCATCCGGTGCTCCAGCCGAGCAACGAAAGGGGGACATTTTCGTGCTGCGCCCAAGTGGCCGCTTCCGCCGGCGAGATGCCCGCCAACTCGCGCACGCGCCGCCAGCCCGGACCAAACGGGTGCACCTTCTTGTAGAACGAAATCAGCACCGCGGGATCGGTCCGCGGGCCCAGATAGGCGGTGGCGACCCAGCCGGCTGTCGTAAATGCGATGGTAATCAGTAGCTGTTGGTAAGTCCCTACGGCTATGCCGTTCCTGGTCAGCGCCAGGAACGCTAATGAGATACCGAATGAAATGCACATCGCCACGATCTCACACCAGGCGGTCACACGCCACCAAAACCAGCGCATCAGATACAATAATCCCGTGCCCGCCCCGATTTGCAAGATGATATTGAAGCTTTCCTTCGCCGTAGCCAATGCGAAGACCAGGGCGGACGAACACACAAAGAGCAGGACCGTCGCCAGCCTTCCCGCAAGAACGTAGTGCTTTTCGCCCTTGCCCGGGTTGAGGAAACGGCGGTAAAAGTCATGCACCAAATAAGAAGCGCCCCAATTCAAGTGCGTCAGAATAGTGGACGAGTTAGCCGCTATCAGGCCGCCCAGCATGAGTCCCATCCAGCCCACCGGGAGGAATCGCAGCATCGCCGGGAATGCGAGATCGTGACCCATCAGGCTGGGATTGACGTTCGGAAACGACCGCTGGATGTCGGATAGCTGCGGATAGACAATCAGAGACGCCAGCCCCACGAGAATCCATGGCCAGGGACGCAGCACATAGTGCGCGACATTGAAGAATAGGGTCGCGCCCAGGGCGTCTTTCTCGGACTTAGACGCCAACATACGCTGCGCGATGTAACTCCCTCCGCCGGGCTCCGCGCCGGGATACCAGACGGCCCACCACTGCACGGCCAGAGGCATGATGAATATGGCTACCGCGAGGTCCCAGTTGCTGGTGAAGTTCGGCAGGATGTTGATGTAGTTCAGGCCCCCGGGCCCGTGCACATGCGATAGCTTCTCCACCAGCCCATGCAGCCCGCCCACCTGCGGCAACGCCACCGCGAAGTAAGCCGCGGCAATGACCGCGGTCATCTTGATGAAGAACTGGAGCATGTCGATGACCAGCACGCCCCAAAGGCCCGAGTGCGCGGCGAACACCACGTTCAGCAGGCCTACGGCGAGCAGCGTCTGCCAGCGGTCGAAGCCGAACAGCACGGCGGCGATCTTGACAGCGGCCAGATCCACGGTAGCCATGATCATGCAGTTGAAGAAGAAGCCGAGATAGACGGCGCGGAAGCCGCGCACGGCGCTGGCCGCCTTGCCGGAGTAGCGTATTTCATAGAACTCCAGGTCGGTAAGGACGCCGGAGCGCCGCCAGAGCCGCGCATAGAAGAAAACCGTGAGGACGCCGGTGAGCGTGAATGCCCACCATTGCCAATTTCCGGCGACTCCCTCGGTGCGGACGAAATTGGCCACCAGGTTCGGCGTGTCGCTCGAGAACGTGGTGGCCACCATGGAGAGGCCGGCCAGCCACCAAGGTACGGAGCGGCCGGACGCGAAGAATTCGGCGGTGCTCTTGCCGGAGCGTTTCCCGAAAAAGAGAGCGGGGACGAAACAGATCAAGATCGAGGCTGCGGCGATGATCCAATCCAGCGTGTGGAGGTGCATTTGAATCCTTATTAGACGCAATCGGCTTGCAGCGCGCCGGGTCCGGGTTCGGCGTGGATCAAGTGCATACGCTCGTCGAATTCCGGCAATTCCGCATAGTAACGCCGAATCAGTCCGCTGCGCACGGCGGGCAGATCCGGCTGGCGACAGGAGACCACGGCGCAGCCGCCGAATCCGGCGCCCGTCAGGCGCGCGCCGAGAGCGCCGGAATCCATGGCCGCTTCCACCAGCCGGTCGAGCGCGGCCGAGCTGACGTGCAGGCGATCGCGCAGGCTGGCATGCGAGGCCAGCAGCAGCGATCCGAAGGTCTCTGCATCGTGCTGTTCCAGTGCGGCGACAGCGGCACGCACGCGCATGGCTTCGCTCGTGACATGCAGGAAGCCGGCGCGCTCATCGGCGTCGTTCAGATCTTGCGCCGACAGGTCTTGCAATTGCGCTGTCGTCCGTCCCTGGATGGCAAGCCGATACGACGGAAATCCCAGCCGCGCCAAGGCCGTTGTGCCGGCTGCGCGGCAGGCGTTGTAGCGCTGCCTGACGGCGCCGGACTTCTCCGCGACGGTGAGGCTGTGAGCTACGAGGAATGCCCAGTCCGGCGGAACCGGTACGTGCCGGACCGCCAAAGGATCGAATTCGACGAGCGAGGCGCAACCGGCGCGCGAGGCCAGCGACGCCGCGTGATCCATGCCGCCGCCGCGCGTTCCTACGAATTGCTCGCCTTCCGGAAGAACTTCCATGAGTTCCTCGAACGTGGCGCCGATGGCGTTGGCGCGGAGCAGGCTCAGGGTAAAGGCCACGAGCAGCGCCGACGAAGAAGATAGCCCGGCGGCGGCCGGAAGATCGGAGACGATGGCGGCGTCCACTCCCCGCCCGGCGCCCCATTTGCGGC
>DATNMW010000224.1:0-10426 GCA_035602155.1 Bryobacteraceae bacterium
CACCGAGGGCATGCTCGAGATGCTGCGGGCGGCGGTGCGAGCGCGGCTGAATATCCTGATTTGCGGCGGCACGGGCGCCGGCAAGACCACGCTGCTGAACGTGCTCTCCAGCTACATTCCGGAGGACGAGCGCATCGTGACCATCGAAGACGCGGCCGAGCTGCGCTTGCAGCAGACCCACGTGGCGCGCATGGAAACACGGCCGCCCAACGTGGAAGGCCAGGGCGCGATCAAAATACGGGACCTGGTGATCAATGCCCTCCGTATGCGTCCCGACCGCATCATCGTCGGCGAGTGCCGCGGCGACGAAGCGCTGGACATGCTGCAGGCCATGAACACGGGCCACGACGGCTCGCTGACCACGGTGCACTGCAACAATCCGCGCGACGCCATGTCTCGGCTGGAAGTGATGGTGGGCATGGGCAACTCCAATATGGGAGTGCGCGCCATCCGCCAGCAGATCTCCGCCGCGCTGGACATGGTGGTGCAGGTTTCGCGCTTTAGCGATGGGACCCGCCGGGTGACGCACGTGACTGAGGTAACCGGCATGGAAGTGGACACCATCACCTTGCAGGATATTTTTCTGTTCGAGAAAACCGGGGTGGCGGAAGACGGCCGCGTAACCGGACGTTTCCGCGCCACCGGCATCCGCCCGCGCGCCTACGAGCGCATCAAGGCGTGCGGCATCCAGTTGCCGGCTTCGCTGTTCCAGACCGTGGTGGAGATCAATTAGCATATGTCGCTCATGCTGGCAGGCGTTTTTCTCCTGGTGTTCGCGCTGATCATGGCAGTAGCCGTGTTCGGCTTTCTGTACCGTCAACAGCACCGGCAGAAGGTCGTGAAAGACATGCTGCAGACCGTGGTGGGCAACCGCCCGCTGCCGGTGACCAAGCTGCTGAAAGACCTTGCGCCGGAGGTTTCCGGCTTCAGCCGGATGCTGAAGTCGATGAACCTCGCCGACCACCTGCAAAGCTCCATCAGACAGGCGGGACTCACGTGGTCGCCTTCGACCCTGTTCATGATGACCGTGGGGGCGGCGGTGCCCGGGTTTCTGTTCGGGCTGCGGTTTCCGTTCATCATTAACGAGGTTCTGACCTGCCTGATACTGGCCGGTGCCACCGCATCCCTGCCGTATGTATTCATGCGGAAGAAGCGCAGCAAACGGCTGGCGGCGCTCGAAGAGCAGTTTCCCGAGGCCTTGGACTTCCTGGCTCGCTCGGTGCGCGCCGGACATGCCTTTCTGATCAGCCTTTCCATGGTGGGCGAGCACGTGCCCGAACCGCTGTCGACCGAACTGCGCACGCTCTTCAATGAAATCAATCTGGGCGCGCCCCTGGCCACGGCGCTGGAGAATCTCACCATACGCGTGCCGCTGCTGGATTTCAAGTTCTTCACGTCCACGATTCTGCTGCAGCGTCAGACGGGAGGCAACCTCAACGAGATTCTGGGCCGCCTGGCGCATGTCATCCGGGAGCGTTTCCGGCTGAAGGGCGAGGTGAAGGCGGCCAGCGCCCACGGCCGGTTGACGGCCGGAATTCTGACCGTCCTGCCGTTACTCACGGGGCTGGCCCTGTTGGCCGTGGCGCCCGGATACCTGCAGGGCATGGCGAAGGACCCCGACGGAAAATACATGATCGTAGCCGCCGGTGTAGCGGTGTTGCTGGGAAATTACTTCATCCGGCGCATTATCAAGATAAAGGTTTAACCATGCCCATTTATGCGATCGTCGCGTTCTTCATGGTGCTGATGGTGGCCATCGCGGCCTTCGGCTATCAGCGCTACGCCCGGCCAGGGCAGGTCTATGAGCGGCTCGGCGAGCCGGTGATCGAGGCTCCCACGGCCGGATCGCCGGAAGACGCCGAGCACAAGCCGCGCGAATTCAAGATCATCCAGAAGGTCGGCGAGTTGATTCCGGTGTCCGCGGATGAAAGCTCGGCGATCCAGCAGATGCTGACGCATGCCGGATACCGCTCGGAAAACGCCGTCAAAATCTATTACGGCATCCGCATCATGAGCACTGTGCTCATGGGATTGTTTGGCCTGGCTGTGCGCAGCTCGTTGAGCGACAGCCCTTCGATGAAGGTGATCTTTCCTGCGGCCATGGCGCTCGGCGGATTTATCGGACCTAATTTCATACTGGAAAAACGGATCAAGAAACGGCTGGAGATATTGCGGCTGGCGCTGCCGGACGCGTTGGATCTGATGGTGATCGCGGTGGAAGCGGGGCTGGGCCTGGACCAGGCCATCTCGTACGTGGCCACGGAGCTGCGCAACGCGCACAAGGAACTCACCGAAGAATTCATGCTGGTGAACCTTGAGATTCGCGCCGGCAAGCGGCGCACCGACGCGCTGAAGAACCTGGGCGAGCGCGCCGGAGAGCCGGAGTTGCGCAAGCTGACGGCGATCCTGATTCAGAACGACCGGTTCGGCACTAGCGTGGCGGAGTCGCTGCGGCAGCATTCCGATCACCTGCGCGTGCGGCGCCGCCAGGAGGCGGAGGAGCGCGCGGCGAAGGTGGGCGTGAAGCTGGTGTTTCCCATATTCTTCTTCATCCTGCCGGCCATGATGCTGGTGTGCGCCGGGCCGGCCGTGCTGGGGGTCGTGAAATATCTGATTCCGCTGATGAAGATGGCCGGATGACGTGGCGATTGGCGATAGGCGCAAACTGGCCCGATTCACAATCGGGCCGCAGGTCGCCAACCTGCCCCACCACAGCGGGACAAAGAGTTTGGAGTAGGAGTCACTCTAAAGAAAGGAGACAAGGTCATGAATAGCACAGCGATGCAGATTCTGATCTGGGTTGCAGCCGGTGTAATACTGTTGCTGCTCTTGCAGCGCCGCCGGCGCCGCAAAGTGTCGCGGTAGTTGTAAGTCCCTGTGTGTGTTTTGCTGGCTCGCAAGCATTTTGGCGCGGGGCTGCGCTTACCCGTAGCGCCCCCGCGCCCGATTTGTACGTGCCGAGGCATTTGAATGGGCGTTTGAATGGGCGTTTGAATGGGCGTTTGAATGGAAGGTGGATATTGACTGGCCGGAAAATCGCCGTTGCCCTGCTGGTTCCGCTGTTGGCGGCCCTGGCTTCACTTCCACTCGTTCACTGGGAGACGGATTTCCTGAGCTTCTACGCCGGCGCCAGGTTAGCCGGCGCCGGACAACTGTATTCGTTGAACGCGGTGCACCAGATCGAAGCCGAATATGAAAGGGAACCGGCGCAGGTGCGCGCATACATCCGGCCGGCCTTTTATGCCCTGCTCTTATGGCCGCTCGGAAAACTGCCGTTTCGCGCGGCTTCCGTGGCGTGGCAGGTTCTCAACGTCGCGGCGATTGGAATTTTCATATGGATCTGGCGTAGAGACCGGGCCGTAACGATCGTGCTATTCATGCCGCTGCTGATCGCTCTCGCGCTGGGGCAGGACGTTCCGATTTTCCTGGCGGTCTTCGCCGGAGTGGTCTGCCTGCTGCGCAAGAATCGCTTGTTTCTTGCGGGTCTGGTCATGGCGTTGTGCGCCGTAAAATTTCACCTGTTTCTGTTGCTGCCGCTGGTCGTCGTGGCGAAACGGTTGTGGCGTTTCGCCGGCGGTCTGGCCGCCGGGGGGACGGTATTGGCCGGGCTGAGCTTCCTGGTCTATGGCAATTGGGTGCCGGCCTTTCTGGCGATGCTGCGGATGAACGAGGAGCACCAGAATTCGCAAACCTACATGGTGAGCATTGCCGGCCTATTGTGGCGCGCGCCACATGCCGCGCTCTGGATTGCATCGGTATTTCTGGCGGCGGCGGTGGCGCTGTGGTTCGGTATCCGGAAGGCCGCTGTCGATGAGGCTATGGCGTTGGCGCTGCTGGCCGGGGTTTTGCTCAGTATGCACGCCTTCATCTACGATCTCGGATTTCTGCTGCCATGGATTACGCTGCAAAAGCCGGAGCGGGCGGTGCAATACACGGTAGCCGTCTCGGTAGCGATTCTGGCCGTGGCATTTCAGGTTCCGTACGCCGGGCCCTTACTCATATTGAGCGCAAGCGGATGGGAGATCGGCCGGAACATGCGGAGCGGCGCGGCTTTATTCCCGGCGCCGGCGGCCAACTAGCGGAATGCAGGGCGAAATCGACATCCGCGGGTTGGAAGACATCCGGTCGGCTCAAAACCCGGATGGCGGTTGGCCGTATCGCAAAGGAGGCTCGTGGACCGAACCGACGGTCTACGCGCTGCTGGCGCACCAGGCCACCCGGAGGCCGGCGTCTCGCGGCGCCGAGGCGGTGGCCTGGCTCAGCTCCGCGCAGCGTTCCGACGGCGGATGGACGCCGCGGCACTCGGTGGACCAGAGCACCTGGGTGACGGCCCTGGTGGCCTTGTTGCCGCCGGAAACGATAGGAGAAAAGCGACACGCGCGCGCCATGCAGTGGCTGCTGGGCGAAGGCGGGATGGAGGCTTCGCCGATGTTCCGTTTGAGCGCGTTTCTGCGCGACGGCAAGCTGCCGGACCGCCCGGTGGCGAACGGCTGGCCGTGGTTTCCGGGAACGGCGGCTTGGGTAACGCCGACCTGTCTTGGCATTCTGGCCTTGAAGAAGTGCTACTGGCGGCAGCCCTCGCCCGACCTGAGGGAGCGCATCGACCAGGCCCGCGCATTTCTGCTTTCACGCCGGTGCGCCGATGGCGGATGGAATCACGGCTCGGCGCGGGCTCTGGGATACGACTCGGATTCTTATCCGGAGACAACCGGGCAGGCTTTGCTGGCGCTGGCCGGCACCGATCCGGCAAAGCTGCAAGGGAGCCTCCGGCTGGCGCAACGTTTTTTACGGGAGCAACGGTCCTCCGGTGGAGCCGCCTGGTTACGGCTCGGATTGCTGGCTCACCAGCAACTTCCGGCCGCTGCTCCCCTTTTTACGATGCCTTGCCGCACGGTGCCGGATATCGCGCTGACGTTTCTGGCGGCGGCCGCGGAGCGGGGCTGCAACGTATTTTCTGATTAAGTATGATGCGCCGTTGGCAGGCAGTCGCGTGCGGGGCCGCGGGCATTGCGGTGATGGCGACTGTATTCTGGCGGCCATGCCTGGAGCATATCCAGCGCGGCGACAACGATTTCCAGGTTTCCTATGTCTCCGGGCAGTTGATCATGCGCCGGCAGATTTACAATACGCCGGTATTCCAGGCTGCCGAACGCGCCATCCTGGGGCGTACGAATCCGGATCTGCTGGACACCCGCCCGCCTTTTTTGGCCCTCGTTTTCTGGCCGCTGGCGCAATTGCCTTATCGCCTTGCGTGGCCGCTTTTTGCCTGCATTGCGGCGGCGGCGGTGGTCGCGTTCACCTGGCTGTGGCCCGATCGCCCGGCTGCGGCGCTGGCCTGCTGCTGGTCCGGCGCCTTATGGGCCGCGCTAGGCAATGGCCAGGATGTGTTGCTGATTCTTGTGTGGCTCGGGATCGCGTTGCGCATCCGTGAAAGCCGGCCATTCCTGGCCGGGCTGCTGCTGTCGCTGTGCGCCGCCAAGTTTCACTTCTTCGTATTCCTGCCGGTGCTGCTCTGGCGCCACCGGCTGTGGCGTGGCTTTGCGGCAGGGGCGGCGGGATTGGTGGCGATCTCGTTTGGCGTAGCAGGTTGGGATTGGCCGCGGCAGTATCTCGCGACAGTGGCGCAGGAGGAAGCGGTGGCGCACGCAAACGCGGCGATCATGCCCAATCTGCACGGGCTGTTCGCAACGTGGCCGCATGCCGGCGCTTGGGAACTTCTGGCTAGTCTGGGCGTGGCCGGCGGAGTCGTCGCGGTCATCCGCCGGGCGGATTTCCCCACGGGTCTCGCCGCGGTCCTGGCGGGCGGCCTGCTGGTGAGCCGCCATGCGTACTTGCAGGATTGCGCGCTACTGCTGCCGGCGCTGCTGATCGTGCTGCCGGTCGCGCGCGGATGGGGCCTGCTGGCGCTGGCGTGGCTGCTGGCGCCGGCGTCGGCGCTGGCGGTACTGGCGGGCCATCCGGCCGGCGATATCACGCGCCTGGCGATTCTGGCGCTGCTCGGTTCCGTGGTGGCCGGAGCGTATCCAACTCTGCGCGCGCAGCGGGAGGCGCATGGGGTGGACTTCGGGCCAGTGCCGGCGGCGCCACAGTAAGAGGTTGGATAAGACGCGGGAATCGGCGCAAACCGGGCCGATTGACAATCGGCCTGCAGGTTGCCAGCCTGCCCCACACATTGCTTTCGATCTCTTTGGTTAACTTACTCGCAGTACTTATCGCGCGCCGCGACGCCCTCATGGTATCTACAAAGTTGTGCGAGCGCGCTTGACCCGCCGAAGGGCGGTCGTGGCTTTGGCGATCCTGTCTCTGGCGGTGGCGGGCTGCATCTCCGCGTCTCTGCATCCCCCCAGGCTCAGCAAGGGCACGGGTCCGCGCGATGTGGATCTCTACTACGCCGTAGCTCAACGATTGCACGCCGGCCAAGCCTACTACGACGCCCTGGGTGGCGAACTGCGATCGCGAGGCTATCCCACGCGCTCCGTTTTCAACTGGCGTACGCCCCTTCACCTGGAAGTGATCGCACATCTTCCCAATCTCGACTGGGCGCGTTTTTTGCTGTTCCTGGGAGCGGCCTGCGCCATCGCGCTGGGTGTGGCTGCGCTGTGCCGCGACAAGCGTTACGGCTTTGCCTGCGTGCAATTGCCGCTGCTGTGCGTTCCGCTTGGCATCACCGCCATGCCGCACACGTTCCTTTTCGCCGAGGTATGGTCGGGGGTGTTAATCGCAATGTCGGTGGGATGGTATGCGTTGGGGTGGCGCTACGCCGGCGCGGCGACGGGGCTGCTGGCGCTCTTCTTCCGCGAACTGGCGCTGCCCTATGCGCTGATCGGCGCTTTCCTGGCCTACCGCGAAAGGCGCAAGCCGGAAATGTTCGTCTGGCTGGCCGGTATCGCCGGCTACCTGGTTTTCCTGGGCCTGCATGCGATGGCGGTTCTGTCGCGCATTCCGCCATCTAACTTGGCGCCAGGGATGGTCCGCTGGATCCAGTTCGGGGGATTGCCCTTTGTGATCACTACCAGCAGGATTGGCCTTTTGCTCGCGTTTCCTTATTGGGTGGCGGCGCTGTACGTTCCGCTTGCCGTGCTGGGATTATTGGGCTGGCCCAACCCGGTGGCATCCCGCGTCACGGCCACCGTGGGAGCCTATCTGCTGGCCTTCAGCGTAGTAGGCGCGCCATCCATGAACTTCTACTGGGGGGCTGTTTACAATCCCCTGCTGGCCTTCGGCGCGACCTGGGCGGTACCGGCTTGCCGCGATATCGTACGCGCCGCCCTGACGCCGGCGCAGCCATCCGGCGGAGGCAACGGATGAAGGACGCTCTGGGCTGGGCTGAGGGAGCTGTAGGCAAATTGTGGGGCGGGCAATTCTGCCCGCAGCCGGCTTTCAGCCGGCTTTGGCCGCCTCAAAAGGCGGCTGCTGCCAAGATTGGCCGCCCCACAATCCAGCTTAAGAGTGCAGGATGAGACGGCGCGATTTTCTCCTAGGGTGTTCCGCGGGCGCGACGGCTATGGGGCTGGCAGGGTGCAGCCCGGCCGGCGCGCCGCGGCCCCGGCCGCCGGTCAAGATCACACGCGCGGCCGCATATTCCGCAGACATCTACGACACTATGCGCCGCGTGCTGGCCGAGCATGGACTCAACGTGCGCGGCCGCCGCGTGTTATTGAAACCCAACCTGGTGGAGTTCGAGCCGGAAAGCGCCATCAATACCCATCCGATGCTGGTACATGCGACGCTCGAGGCGTTCCGGGCGTTGGGCGCATCGGTGGCCATCGGGGAGGGTCCGGGGCATCGCCGGGGCACGCTCGACTTGGCCGACGCCGCCGGGTACTTCGAGACGATTCCGGATTTCGAAGACATCTTCACCGACCTGAATCTGGACGAAGTTTCGCGCGTGCGGCTGACCCGGCCGGTTTCGCGCCTGCGCTCGCTGTACTTGCCGCACACCGTGCTCGCGAGCGACCTGCTGGTTTCCATGCCCAAGATGAAGACGCACCACTGGGCGGGCGCTACGCTCTCGATGAAGAACCTGTTCGGCATCGTCCCCGGGGGCGTGTATGGATGGCCCAAGAACGTGCTGCACTGGGCGGGCATCCACGAGAGCATCGCGGATCTGCATGCGCTGTTCCCCAGGCATTTCGCGATTGTGGATGGGATCGTGGGGATGGACGGAAACGGACCGATTCAGGGACGGCCGAAGCCCGTGGGCGTGATCGTGTCGGGAAGCGACCCCGTGGCGGTGGACGCCACCTGTTGCCGGATCATGCAGATCGAGCCGTCGCGCATCGGGTACTTAACTCTGGCGGGGGGCTTAGAAGGAATATCGGAGAAGAATATCCGGCAAATAGGAGAAACGCCCGATTCCGTGGAGACGCGGTTCGAACTGATAATGGAGCTGCGAGAGCTGCGGAGGGTAAGGGCGTGACGACCGATGTACAGCGGCAATGCGTTGAGACGAGTCTCGGCGCGGCACGCGGGAATGCGGGCGCCAGGGGTGCGAGTGGCACGGGCGCCGGTGGCACGGTGGCGTGGGTCATTGCCTTTTCGCTGCTCTTGCTGACGCCTTGTTTTTGGCAGCCGCGGATACAGGCCGGCGATCTTTCAAGCCACCTTTACAATGCCTGGCTCGCGCAATTGATCGAACGCGGGCAAGCGCCAGGCCTGACGCTTACCAGACAATCCAACAACGTTTTGTTCGATTTGATGTTGAGCGGATTGATGCGCGCTTTCGGGGCGGCGGCGGCACAACGCATCGCGGTATCGGTTTCGGTGCTGGTATTTTTCTGGGGTGCGTTTGCGTTTGTGTGGTCCGGTTCCCGATTGCGGCCGCGGAGGCCGCCGTGGCAACTGGCGCCTTGCCTCGCCATGTTGGCCTATGGCTGGGTCTTTCACATGGGGCTGTTCAATTTCTACATCTCGCTGGGCCTGTGTTTCGGAGCGATGGCGCTGGTGCGGCGGAGGACGCGATGGGCGGTGGGGGCGGCCGCGGCGCTGTTCGGGATGGCTTACGTGGCGCACGCGCTGCCAGTGGCTTGGGCGGTGGGCGTGCTCGTGTACGGACGGGTCGCGCAGGCTCTGCCGCCGCGGCGGCGGATTCCCCTTATGATCGGCACGCTGGCCGCGCTGACGCTTGCGGGTTTCCTTTTGGGCGCGTTCCTTCCGACGCGCCGGGGAGTGGATCAGGTGGTGTCGATGACCGGTGCGGACCAGCTCTGGATCTACGGTAGACCTTATATCGCGGTGGCCTTGGCGACGCTCGCGGTTTGGGCGCTTTGCCTGGAGCGCGTGTGGCATTCGCGCGGCGCCGCACGCACCGTCCTGGATGTGCGCTTTCAACTATGCGGGTTGTGCGCGGCTTCCCTGGTCTTGCTGCCGGGCGGCGTGCTGTTGCCCGGGTTCCGGTCGGGGCTCGATTTTGTGGCCGAGCGCATGTCGCTGGCCGGCGCGGTGCTGTTCTGCGCGTTGGCGGCTTCGGTACGCCTGCCCAAACCGCTGGTGGGCGCCATGGCCGCGATTGCGCTGGTGTTCTTCGGGCTTTCGTACACGGATGAGCGCGCGCTGAACGCGGTGGAGACGGAAATGGAACGGGCGGTGGCGCAATTGCCGCCTGGACAGCGCGTGGTGAGCGTGCTGGCCGACCCGGAGAGCCGGATCCAGGCGCTGACACACATGGTCGACCGTATTTGCGTGGGCCGGTGTTTCAGCTATGCCAACTACGAGCCCGCCACAGCGCAGTTTCGCGTGCGCGCGTACCATGAGAACCCGTTCGTCGTGTCCGACTACGGCGACTCCTGGGACATCCAGACGGGCCGGTATGTGGTTAAGGCGCGGGATCTGCCGTTGTACAACATCGACCTGTGCGCTCCGCCCAGCCCGCGCATCTGCGTGGCGCCTTTGCGGGCCGGCACTACGCTGCACAACACGGGCCTGCGGGTGGCTCCAATTCCGGGAGGAGGATAGAAGGCTATGACTGATGGCAGCACGGCCGGGTGCGTGGTCCGGTATGACGCATCGGACGTGGAGATAGAAGAAACGGGTGGGAAGACGATGATCCTGCGCCTGAAAGCGATACCGTGGGCGCGCGTGATAGTAGACGCGCTGCTGGTAGGGGGGATGCTGCTGGCCTCGTCGAGCTTTTTGTCGGTGCGGTAGCGGCTCCGGCGAAAATCACGGTTCGCAGGCGGAACCGCCAGCGCCACCAAGGCAAATCATGTGTTCGGGGCGGATCAGTTCTCCTATGGGACAGGATGGTACCCTGCGTGCCGATTGCGAGATGCGGCAAACTGGGCCGATTAACAATCGGCCTGCAGGTTGCCAACCTGCCCCACAACCACTCGCGGCTGATTCGACGCCGGCGGTTCGACGAAAGGGAGTATGCGTGACGGCCGATTTGGGTGCGAGAACGGCGGGGAGAAATCGGCGGCTCTTGCCG
>DATNMW010000225.1:0-6482 GCA_035602155.1 Bryobacteraceae bacterium
GTTGCGCGGCGTGGATCTGGATGTGCCGGCAGGCGAGTTCCTGGCCATTGTGGGACCCTCCGGATCGGGCAAATCGACGCTGTTCCACATTATCGGCGGCCTCACGCCGGCGACCGGCGGCAGTGTGCGCATCGGCGGTCAGGACATCTCGTCGCTGAGCGACGCCGGACGCACCGAACTGCGCAAGACGAAGGTCGGCTTTGTATTCCAGAAATTCAACCTGTTGCCGAACCTGACCGCGGCCGACAACATCGCCATCGCCCGCCACATCGCCGGGCGCGGCCAGACCGTCGAACCCGAATTCGAGGAAGTGCTGAAGCTGCTGGGGATCGCGCAGCGGCTCAACCACAAGCCCGCGGCGCTTTCCGGAGGCGAGCAGCAGCGCGTCGCCATTGCCCGCGCCATCGTGAACCACCCCGCTATCCTGCTAGCCGACGAGCCCACTGGCAACCTGGATAGCGAGAACTCCGCCGCCGTGCTGGATGTGATGCGCGATTTGAACCGGCGCTTGGGGCAGACCATTCTGATGATCACACATAATCCCGAGGCGGCGGCCTTTGCACACCGCACAGTGCGCATGCGCGACGGGCGGATTGCGTGACGGTCAGGCTTTCCGCCGCGCGAACAGCACGGCGCTCCACGCCGCGTCCACCGAACAGATCTTATAATCCACCAAGCCCACCGCGGCCGCCGATTCCCGCAGGAACGGCTGCGTTACGCCGGAGCCTTTCCGCCAAAGGATCCAAAGCTTCGACCCGCCGGCGAGTTGACGCATCCCCGGCAGCGCTGCCCGGACTGCCGCCGCATCGTGTACGAACCAAAGCGTGACCGGGTGCGTCCCCGCGGGCATCTCCTCTAAAGAGGCGCCGGCCGGCAGTTCTCCAATCATGCCGGCATAGTTTCGCGGCGGATCGATGACCGCCGCCGTCGCGCCTTCGCGAATCCCGAGCTTCTGTGACGCGCTCCGGGAAGCGTAGCGCGCCATCATTTGCGCCGGGACGACCGGACTGGCAAGCCGGTTCGCAATCGCCGCGCGCAACGCGGACCGCAGCCGCGCGGGCGTGGCGTAAACCGCATCCGGCAGCAGCTTGCGCATAGCCTCGACCTTCTCCGGCGCGCCGCCCACGAAAACGATCGGGATGTGCCGCATCGCCTTTTGACCGCGCAAGAACGTCGCGACATCGCGGCCGCGCGACGGCAAGCGCGAAAGGTCGATCGCGAAGGCATCCGGCGGGGATTGGCGGATCGCACGAAATCCGGCGGGGGACAGCTCTTCGTCGTAGTCCACCGCGTGTCCGGCGCCGCGCAGGTCCGCCAGCAAAGCCGCGGCCTCGCGCGCCTTCCAGTGAATCAGTCGGACGCGCGGCATTACGGCTCCACTGGCAGGACCGCATGCGACGCGTAGGTCTTCGAACGGAACACCTTCTGCGTAGCCGTCTGGTAGTCGGAAGCATGCGCCTTGAAAATGTTCTCGACAAACGTTTGCGGGTTGCGGTCGTAGAGCGGAAACCAGGTACTCTGCACCTGCACCATGACGCGATGGCCTCTCAGAAACGCATGATCGTTGGTATGCAAATCGATGCGGTAAGGTGCAACCGCATTGGGCACGATGGCCTCGGGATGCTCGAAGCTCTCGCGGAAACGCCCGCGCAGGATCTCATCGGCGATCATCAGTTCGTATCCATCGAGCGCCCGATCATCCGGATTGAACTCCGGATAAACGTCGATCAGCTTCACCACCCAGTCGCTGTCGGTGCCCGTGGTGGAGCAGTACAACTCGGCCGCAATATCGCCCGCGATCTTCAGATCCTCTTTCAGGGGTTCGGTTGCCCAACTCAACACGTCGGGGCGGTTGTCCACAAATCGCTGATCCTCCACCAGCCACGCCGGCCAGCCGCCACCCGGATAGGTCGGGCTGATCGGCCGATGCCGGTACGGCACCGGGTGCGCCGGATCGGAGATATAACTGTCGAATGCCTGACCGTCTTCAGCCGGCGGGTCGAAGGACAACGCGCCATTCTCCCGCATATACAGATTCCGGTTGCGGGCATTGCGCGGCGGCCACGAATCGTACTTCTCCCAGCGATTCGATCCGGTCTGAAAGACCGTCGCCTCGGGAAAGTCGCGCGCGCCTTTGTCTTTCAGCCAGTAAGCGAACCAGGGCGCTTCGATCTGCGCGCGGAAGTACTTACTGGTGTTGCCGTCGAAGGAAATCTCGCCCAGCTTGCTGCCGTCGCGATGCGCCCAGCCGCCATGGTTCCAAGGGCCGGCCACCAGGTAGTTCAAGTGTTCGGGGTCGTTCTTTTCGAACAGTTCGTAGATCTTCACCGGCCCGTAGAAATCTTCCTGGTCCCACCATCCCGCTACGTTCAGATTCGGAACTTTGGGCTTGCCGATATATGGCGCGAACGCCTGCTTCTGCCAGAACTGGTCGTAGTTCGGGTGGTTGACGAAGTCGTTCCAGGTGGGCATCTTGCCATGAAAGTATTTCTCATCGGCATTCGGAAGCGCACCCAGCGCGAGGTACCACTGATAGGTGTCGGCGCGGTCGAAGGCGAAATTGGTGTTGGTCTCTTTGGAAGTTTCCAGCAGAGCGGCGTACTCGAATCCATAACTCAGCCGGAACGCGCCGTTATGATGGAAGTCGTCGCCCAGGAACATGTCGGCGGGAGAGGCTTGTTCGGAGGCGGCCTTCACCGCCGGGTGCGGGTCCAGCAAGGCCATGGTAGTGAGCCAGCCGCCGTAAGAGATTCCCAACATACCGGCGCGTCCGTTGTGGCCCTTTACGTTGTCGAGCAGCCATTGGATTGTGTCGTAGGTATCGGTGCTTTCGTCGATGGCTTTAGGGTCGCGCTTGTCTCGCACTGGCCGCTGCATCACGAACTGGCCCTCGGACTTGAACCGCCCGCGGATGTCCTGGAACGCGAAGATGTATCCATCCGCGATCAGGTGCGCGTAGCGCGCGCGCAGGGCTTGTTCATCGGCCATCGCGCCGTAAGGCGTGCGCTCCAGCAGGATGGGCAGCCGCTGCCGCGCATCGCGCGGCGCGAAGATCACGGTATGCAGCTTCACGCCGTCGCGCACTGGAATCATGGCTGCGGTCTTGGTGAACAATGAACCGTCTTGCGCATAGACCACCGCGCCAGAAAGCAGAGCCAGGGCAAACCACGTGCGTATGGGAGCCGTCATGCGTCACCTATCATTCATAACCTATCACCCATCGCACATAAGCTTGTGCTGTACCGCACATCTTGGCCTAAAATACCTGCCTCCGGGTATACCCGAAGCGGTTGGCACACCCTATGATCGGTCATAGGTGAGTACCGACCAGACAATCAGGCAGGTTCCCCCCGGAATCCTGGACCAGTTGCGCACCCTCGACGCGTGTACGGTGTCCAACGCCATCGAGCGGCTGGATATCAGGCTGCGCAACGAAGGGTTTACCGACATTTCCGTGCGCTGCCTGTCGCCCAACCTGCCCCCGATGGTGGGATACGCCGTTACCGGCCGGATTCGCACCGCCGCGGCTCCCATCGCCCGCTATTGTTACTACGACCACATAGATTTCTGGGAGTCACTGGCGGCCGTTCCCGCGCCGCGCGTGATCGTTTTCGAAGACCTGGATGCCAAGCCGGGATTCGGCGCACTATTCGGCGAAATTCACGCCCAAATCGGCCGCGCGCTGGGGTGCATCGGATACGTCACCAATGGCGCCGTGCGGGACCTGCCCGGAATTGGGCGCACCGGTTTTCATCTTTTCGCGCGGGGCGTTTCAGTATCGCACGCTTACGCGCACGTGGTGGACTTTGGCGGGCCGGTCCAGGTCGGAGGACTGCTGGTGAAGCCGGGCGATCTGCTGCACGGAGACCTGCATGGAGTAGTTTCGGTTCCGGCCGCTATCGCAGGAGAGATCCCGAGGGTGGCGGCGGAACTGCTGGCGGAAGAGGGGGAAATGATGCAGCTATGCCAGCCGGGACGCTTCTCCATGGAAAAGCTGCGCAAGCAGATCGAACGGACAAGGCATGCCAGTTAACTTGTCGGGCAGGATGGCATCCTGCGCGCCGATTGCCAATCGTCGCACTGTAGCCGCCTCTGCCATAGTCGCGATAGCGGCCGGCATGACGGCCTGCTCCCGCAACAGCCGCGTAGAAGCCGGGGAGGCCCCTGAACCCGTTTCAGTCGGTGTCACACGGGCCATTCGCATGCCAGTGGAGCGCCAGTTGACCTTGTCCTCCGAACTGGTGCCCTTCCAGGAAATCGAGGTTTACGCCAAGGAATCCGGCTACGTGCGACAGCTCAACGTGGACTATGGCACGCGCGTGGCGGCCGGCCAATTGATGGCGGTGCTGGAGATTCCCGAATTGCAAGCCCAGTTAGAACAGGACAAGGCAGCCATCAACAATATGACCGGGCAGGTGACCCAAGCCGAGCATGAGCTGAACCGCGTGGAAGCGCAACACAAGGTCGCGCACCTGCAGTACGACCGTCTAAAGAGTGTTTCGGATTCCAAGCCCGGCCTGGTCGCACAGCAGGAGGTGGACGATTGGCAGGGAAAAGATCTGGCTTCGGAGGCGCAGGTGGAAGCCTCCAAATCGGGGCTGCAGTCGGCGCAAAGCGAGCTGGCCGCTGCGGAGGCCAGATTGGTGCACGACCAGGTGCTGTACGATTACTCGCGCATTACCGCGCCGTTTGCGGGGGTGGTCACGGAGCGCTACGCCAATCTGGGCACGCTGATGCAGGCCGGCACCAATTCCAGCACGCAGGCCATGCCGCTGGTAAAGCTCTCGCAAGATCACTTGTTCCGCCTGGTGATTCCGGTGCCGGAGTCGGACGTATCTTACATTCACGTGGGCGATCCGGTGAACGTCCGGATTCCAGCGCTGAACAGGACTTTTCCGGGCAAAGTGGCGCGGTTCTCGGTGGACGTGAAGGCGGACACGCGGACCATGCACACCGAGGTGGATGTGGGGAACCCGAGCCGCGTTTTGATTGAAGGCATGTATGCGGAAGCTACCCTGAGGCTGGAGCACAAGGCCGCCGCGCTGGTAGTGCCGCTACAGGCCGTGGATCACGAAGGTGATCGCACTAGCGTGTTGGTGGCGAATCCAACCAAGAAGATTGAGGAGCGGACCGTTACCTTGGGTGTGCAGAATGCAGGCTTTGCCGAGGTTCTTTCGGGTGTGACGGACGGCGAGCAGGTGGTGGTTAGCGATCGCGGCGCGCTGAAGGCCGGCGAACTGGTCCGGCCCAAAACCGTCGACCTGATGAACTACGAAGGCAAGAACTGAGAAAGCAGAAAGCAGGAGTCAGAAGTCAGAACACAGGATGATACCGCCGTCGCAATGGCGCGTTGCAAGACTTCTGTCTTCTGACTCCTGTCTTCTGTCTTCTTCAACAACACTATGGCGGGCTTTTCGATTCGGAACCCATACTTCATCATAGTCGTCTGCCTGGCGCTGCTGGCCATTGGCGTGGTGAGCCTGGCGCGCATGCCGGTGGATCTGTTTCCCGCCATCAACATTCCGGAAGTGGTGGTAGCGACCTTTTACACCGGCATGCCGCCGGAAGACATCGAGTTCGACATCACCAATCCGCTGGAGCGGTTTTTTACCCTGGCCAGCGGCGTGGAATACTCCGAGTCCCGCTCCTTGCTGGGAGTCAGCATGATCAAGATGCACTTCCAACCGGGAACCAGCGCCGACGCCGATGTCACGCAGCTCTCCAACCTGGCGCTGGCCGACTTGAAACGCCTGCCGCCGGGCACCTTGCCGCCGGTGGTGCTGAAGTTCGACGCATCCAGTTTGCCGGTCTGCCTGGTCACCGTCAGTGGCGAGGGACTCAATGAGACGCAGCTTCACGACTATGCCCAATTCCAGATCCGCAACCAGATTGCGGTGGTGAAAGGCGCCGAGATCCCGCCACCGTTCGGCGGCAAGTACCGCCAGATCATGGTCTACGTGGACCCCTACAAGATGGCCTCCCGCCAACTCAGCCCCATGGACGTGGTGAACGCGGTGAACGACTCGAACCTGATCCTGCCGGCGGGCGACGTGAAGGTGGGACCGACCGACTATTACGTCTACTCGAACAGCCTGGTAAAGGACATGGCTGAGTTGAACAAACTCCCCATAAAGACGGCTGGAAAATCCTGGGTGACTATATCGGATGTGGGCAAGGCGGAGGACGCCAGCCAGTTGCAATACAACATCGTACGCGTGAACGGCCAGCGCTCCTCATATATTTCGATCATGAAGCAAGGGGGCGACACCAATACCATTGAAGTGGTGAGCGACGTCCGGAAGCTGATTACCCATCTGGTCGATATTCCGAAGCAATTAGTCACTAACGTTGTGTTCGACCAATCCGTCTACGTGAAAGCGGCGCTGGAGACGGTGCTGCATGAAGGCGCCATCGGGCTCGTCCTCACGACCCTCATGATCCTGATCTTCCTGGGGAGCCTGCGGGCGACGGTGGCGGTCCTG
>DATNMW010000226.1:0-8866 GCA_035602155.1 Bryobacteraceae bacterium
TTGACCCAATGTGCCATTTGCGGGCAAGCCAACCGCTGGGCGAACCCGTTCTACTGGCTACCGGCTAGGAGACGCCGCCCTCGACCAAACCGCCAGGTCGGCCGACGTCCAAAATTCTACGTTTTTACATGATCGCTAACAGCCAGGCGCTCCATCTCGTCGAGCGAGTGCTGTTTGGGATCGGCGCGCACGCCGCCCTTGCCGCCGCCGTAGGGTATGTTGACGGTGGCGCATTTCCAAGTCATCCACGCGGCCAGGGACTTAACCTCATCCAAAGGTGACGCCCGGATGGTACCGGATGCCGCCCTTGGCGGGGCCGCGAGACAGGTCGTACTGCACGAGTTAGCCTTCGAACGCCTCAATTCGCCCGTCGTCCCTGCGCACGGGATTGGAAACAATCAACTCGTCTCTTGGGTTGTTTCAAGATGGCGCGCAGGCCTGGGCCAGTTTGAGACGATCGGCCGCGGTATCGAATTGCTCTTGGGGATCTCAAAGGATTCAGGACCTACAAGCTCCCCGTCTTCCTGTACATGCCGCACCATGCTCACTCGGTGAAGCGGCACATGGCGCCGGCAAAATTGACATGCGGAGGCATCGGCATAATAGGTGGCGTCCAGCTTGGCCAGGTAGTAGAGCGGCAGCGATCCGAAGGCGCGGGTTTGCGGCGTCGGTTGATAGACCAGGACTGCCAGTGCCACGACTTGGGCGCCGCGGGCTTCGAGCAACTGGCGCGCTTCGGTGAGCAGCATACCGGAACACAGCAGATCGTCCACCAGGACGACCTTTTCGCCCGCCACCGGTTCTAGAGACTGGCGGAAACGCATGGGCGCGTAGCGGCCGTCCTTCTCGCCCAATAGACCTGGCCGGCGCGCAGGGCCTCGCAAAGTCCGTAAGCCACCGGCAGGCCCGCCGGAGTGGCGGAAACGACAGACAGCTCGGGGATGAGCGCGCTGCAATTCGCGCGTAGTTTTCGGCTCGGGCCGACGCTCAGCGTCTTTGCGTTGCGGTGATAGCGCATCGCCAGCCCGGTTTCCAGGTTGATATCGGTATGCAGGCCGTTGAGGCACTCGAAGTGGCCGCTTTGCAAGGCGCCAGTCTGGCGCAGAAGCGCGAGTACTTCATCCTGGGTGGAACCAGTTCCATGGCCGTGCCTGCCTTTCTAACACTATTCCATATTATCAGAGGTGGTTATCTTTATCTAGCGGATCTGTGCTGCCGCGGAAATCAACGCAGTTTTTCTTCGACGCTGCGGATTTTATCTTCCATATGCTGTTCGCGGTCGGTGCGGGTGCCGAAACGCAGGGTGGAGGTGATGCGCGGCGCGCCCATGGCGTGCACCACCTCGTGGCAGCGTTTGATGGCGGCGAACACGTCGTCCCACTCGCCTTCGATGTTGGTGCCATAGGCGTGCAGCTTGGTTCTGAGGCCGGCTTCGGCGAGCACGCGCTCACAGGCGGCGACTTCTCTGGATACGGAAGTCCCAATGCCGATGGGGACGACGCAAAGATCCGCGATGACCTTCATGGAGCCGCCTCCTGGCGGACATCCACAGTCTAGCGCGCTCCTTAGTGCGTGCGGTTGGCGGCGTTAGCGCCGCCCGTCAGGGTAATCGCCAGCACCACCACATTGCGGTCTTGCGGAAGGGCGATGGAACTCACGGTTTTGGCGGCGTTCAGCGCGAAGGCATAGCCGAACAGATAAAGCGTACGAGTGTCTATGGTTCCCGTGCTGTTGTCGCGGTAGCCCATGGGCACCGCACCGGACTCGCAGCTTCAGCGTACTATATTTGCCGGCCGGAAGCCTTACCGTCTGTCCGCTGACCGGCTCGGATGCCCCCATGAGCCCCAGGTTGAATACAGTTCCGCCCACGTTCTGGCTCGCGCCTAGCAACAGGCCCGAGTAGGAGCGGCCCCCCGCGTCCAGGCCGCCGCCGGTGAACGGAAGGTAGTTCGGGCTCCGCGGACCGGAAACCTGTTCCAGAAAACGGTCGAGATCTTCGCGATTGCGCAGCGGCAGGCCCACAGCCAGACTCAGCCGCGTCGTGCCGGAAAGAGCGCCCAAGCGCCGCGATTCGGCGACGGCCTTCGGCACACGGTCTGGCAGGGTCTGGCTGGGCGCCGCGGCGGCCGGGACGGCACTTAAACTAAGTCGTTTGGGAACAATATTCAGGTTGCAATTATATCGGCGGGATAGCGTGCATGTTGGTAGATTCGTCAGCACGAAAACCGTCGGCATGCCGATATGCGAAATATGGCGCCAGCCGTCTTCGTCGACGCTCACATCCCCGGCAGTGAATCGCCATTACAAGTAAAAGGCTTGCCGCGGATCTGTTATGGCGAAAATGCCTACCGGCTTTGGCGCGTTTGGCGCGTCGGCCGATCCGAAGGCAAAGGAGGCCGCCGGTTTGCGCGCCGCCGAAGCCCAGGATGCCGTCTCGGGCGCCACCGTAGAATGCGTGGTCCAGCTGCACAAGATCGACGTGGCGGCCACGGCGTTCGATCAGAGGGTGCAGGATTACGCACGGGAGAAAGAGCGCCTCGATGCCGAAATCGCGGCGCAGCGGGCAGCCTGGGAGCAGGAATCCAGCGACGCCGAGCGCGAGCACGAGGAGCAGGAAGAGAATAAATGGTCTGCTCGCCCGAGGGCTTGGTCTCCTTCCGCCGCATCCGCCGCTTCGACTTCGATGGCAAGACCGAGTTGCCAATCGGTGTGCCGGCTCCTGCCCCAGCGCGCCATACCAAAGGAGGCGGGTCTCAGTAGCCGCACTTGGCCCTCACGCCACCTTCCGCAGCCGACTCACCCGCCCCACTTCCACCCACTCCACCACCAAAAGATTCCCCTCGTGATCGAAGCACGCACCATGCGGACACACAAACTTACCCGGCGTAAAATGGTCGCGCGTCTGCTTCCGCAGCTCCCCCCAAGTCTTGGCCGCGCTATCGTCGCCCAGGTGCTCGATCACCTTGTTCTCGCGATCCATCAACGTCACTCGCGCGCCCAGGTCCGGGATCACGAACTCGCCATTCCGCTCGCTGAAGTGACACGGCAGATTCACGCCGCTCACAAAGCTGTGGTGCTTGCCATCCAAGGTGAAGTATTGCAGCCGGGCGTTGGCGCGGTCGGCCACCAGCAGCAGCGGCTGCGGTCCGCGCAGATCCACGGTGATGCCGTGCGGGCAGTCCAACTGGCCCGGCTCTTTGCCCTTGCCGCCGAACGTGCGGATGAACTCGCCCTTGCTATTATATTGGTTAATGTAGCTCGAACCATAGCCATCGCCCACGTAGATATCGCCGTCGGGCGCGATGGCCAGGTTGGTCGGGCTGTACTTGGTCGGCTTGCCGTCCGCATCCAGCTTGTAGAATTCGGACTCCTTGGGATAGCCCAGCGTAAAGACTTCTTCGCCATCCAGCGTCGTCTTCACTACGATCCCGCGCTTGGTGTCGCACAGATACAGAAACTCCGTGCTGCCTTCCTTGCGGATGTGCAGGCCGTGCGCGCCGCCCTGAAACTCCTTGCCCCAGGACTTGACGAACTTGCCGCCATGGTCGAAGACCACCATCGAATCGTGGCTCTCGCTGGCATCGTTGACCGTGTGGTGTATGTAGATGTGCGCCTGCGAATCCTCGCAGACGCCGTGCGTATTGCCGTATTTGATGTTGGCCGGCAATTCGCCCCAATCGTGCGTGCATTCGTATTTGTGGTCGCCTTCGCCCAAGACCGGCTTGGCGCTGCCGGACTTGTTCTGCGCGCCCAGAATGATCGGGCCGTAGCCGGCCAGCGCTCCGGCGCCTATGCCGCGGATGAAGCCGCGGCGCGATGTTTCAGGCATTCTACCCTCCATCTTGAGTAATGCTGAGTCAAGCGCGCTATTTTAGCAGAATGTGCTTTCATGGTGATGTGACTGTCTCCAGCTTTGCCTCCACGTTCAGCTTTCCCACCGCCATCCTGTTCGGCGCGGGCGCGGTCGGCCGGCTGCCCGAGGAATTGAGCAAACGCGGCATTTCGCGTCCGCTGCTGGTCACCGATGCGGGTCTGGCGCGCACGCCCGTCTTCGAACGGGTTTTAAGTCTGGCCCCCGGCGCGGTAGTCTTCGCCTCGGTGGAACCGAACCCCACCGAGCGCAATGTGCTCGACGGCCTGGCCATCTACCAGCAGAATCGCTGCAATGGGATCGTCGGGCTGGGCGGCGGATCGCCGCTCGATGCCGCCAAAGCCATCCGGCTGAAAGTCACGCACGAGCTGCCCCTAGCCGAGTACGACGATCTGCTCAATGGCGGCGACCGCATCTCGGCGAATGTGCCGCCTTATATCGCCATCGCGACCACCTCCGGAACCGGCAGCGAAGTGTCGCGCTCCACGGTGATCACCATCGCCGCCACCAACCGCAAGACCGTGGTCTTCAGCCCGCACCTGATTCCGGTGCTGGCCATCGCCGATCCCGAGCTGACCCTGGCTCTGCCGCCGCAGCTTACCGCCGGAACAGGCATGGATGCCTTCACGCACAACGTCGAGGCATACATTTCAAAGGGCTTTCACCCTATCTGCGACGCCATCGCTCTGTCGGGCGCGCGCATAGTTTGGGAGAGCCTGCCGCGGGTGATGGCCGATCCGCGCGACCTGGAATCCCGCTCCCAAATGATGATGGCTTCCATCATGGGCGCCATCGCATTTCAAAAAGGATTGGGCGCCGTGCACTCGCTGGCGCACCCGCTCTCGTCGGATTGCGGCATGCACCACGGCACGGCCAACGCGGTGCTGCTGCCCTTCGTGCTGGAGTACAACCGGCCAACCGTCGCGCTGCGGCTGAAGGATCTGGAAGCGCAGTTCGGCGGCGGCGAAATCGCGGCACAAGTGCGCGACTTGAACCGCCGCGTAGGCATCGCTCCGCGGTTGCGCGATTACGGAGTAAGGGAGGCCGCGCTTCCGGCCCTAGCCGATAAAGCCATCCAGGACGGTTGCCATCAGCTCAACCCGCGGCCTTGCACGCGCGAGGATTTGCTGGCGCTCTATCGCGCGGCTTTGTAACCGCCTCATGGCGTGCGATGCCGCGTAAATTCAATACTTGGGCACGCTAGGGTCTACCTTGTCGCTCCAGGCCAAAATACCGCCCTTCATGTTGCGGGCGCGGAAGCCGGCCTCCTTGAGTAAGCCGACGGCCTTGGCGCTGCGCATGCCGCTCTTGCAATGGGCCACGATTTCGATATCGCGGTCCAACTCGTCGAGATGCTGCGGAAGCTGGCCCAGCGGAATCAGCTTCGCGGCCGGTATGCTGCAGATCTGGTATTCGTGCGGCTCGCGCACATCGATCAAGACGAAGTTGTCGCCGCGATCGATTTTCGCTTTCACGTCCGTCGGATCGATATCGCCTGCATCATCTGTCATAGAAACCTCCGGGTGCGGCTGGGGGATGCCGCAGAACTGCTGATAATCGATGAGTTTCGTTACCGTGGGATGGTCGCCGCACACAGGGCATTCCGGATTCCGGCGCAGCTTCAACTCGCGGAAACGCATGGCCAGCGCATCGTACAGCAACAGCCGGCCGACGAGCGGCTCGCCGATGCCCAGGATCAGCTTCACGGTCTCGGTGGCCTGGATCAGCCCGATGGTTCCGGGCAGAATTCCGAGCACACCGCCTTCGGCGCAACTCGGCACCAGGCCCGGTGGCGGCGGCTCCGGATACAAACAGCGGTAGCACGGTCCGCCCTCATACGCGAACACTGTAGCCTGTCCCTCGAAACGAAAAATGGAACCGTACACGTTGGGCTTGCCGAGCAAGACGCAGGCATCGTTCACCAGATAGCGGGTGGGGAAATTGTCGGTTCCGTCGACGACGATGTCGTAATCGCGCAGAATATCGAGGGCGTTCTCGCTCGACAGCGCGACTTCATGCTTATCGATCCGCACAAACGGATTGATCTCGTGCATACGGTCGGAGGCGGAATCGAGCTTCTTGCGCCCGACGTCGCTGGTGCCATGGATGACCTGGCGCTGCAGGTTGGTGAAGTCCACTACGTCGAAATCGACCAGCCCGATGCGTCCGACACCGGCGGCGGCCAGATACAGACCCAGCGGCGCGCCAAGCCCGCCGGTTCCCACCAGAAGAACTTTGGCGGCCTTCAACTTGAGCTGACCTTCGGTGCCGACTTCGGGCATGATCAGGTGCCGGCTGTAGCGCAGGATCTCGTCCTTTGTGAGAGCCTGTGACGACAGCGCCACCGCCGGTTCGGGAGGCGCGGCTACAGATCCTCCGGCGATGCTGGGGACGATCGAGACGGTATCGCCATCCTTCACCGGCGTGGCATCCTTTTCGAGATAGCGGATGTCCTCGTCGTTCAGATAAACGTTGACGAAGCTGCGCAGTTTGCCCTCGCTGTTGTAGAGTTGCTGGCGCAGATCGGGATGCCGGGCCGTAAGGGCGGTTAGCACTTCGCCCACCGTCGAGCCGGTCAGTTCGACGGAATCGTGCTTGCCTGCGTATTGCCGCAGGGGTGTGGGAATCAAGACTTTGGCCATTTCAGTAAGTCAACTCCTCGCGCTCCGCTTTGGTTTGCTCGGCATCGGGCAGCCAGCTATTGGCGTGATGGAATGCGCCGCCGCGTATGGAGAGCACCACAAAAGAATACCAGGGACACGAGTTCTTCAGGTCGGTCTCCGAAAAATAGGCGTCGCAATCGGGATGCGAATGGTAGATACCAACCAGGTCCAGGTTGCGGCCGCGGGCCTCTCTGTCGGCGCGGAGCAGATCCTCGGGACGCAATTCATAGCGGCTGCCGCGCGCTCCGTTGTACGCGTTCTCGAGCGGCCAAGCGATGCGTACGGTCTTCTCGCCATCTTCGATCGCCCCCAGCATGGCGCCGCAGCATTCATTCGGGTAGATCGCTTGCGCGTGGGCCACCATCTCGCGCCAGGCATCCGCTTCGATGCGAATCATGCCGTTTCATGCCTCGTCCCAGAAATAGTCGCTGAGATACTTCTCCGCGCTGTCGCAAAGCACGGTCACGATTATTCCCTCGCGGCCCTCGGCCTGCAGCCCGCGCGCGATTTGCAAGGCGGCGACCACGTTGCATCCGGACGAAATCCCCACCAGCAGACCCTCTTCGCGCGCCAGACGGCGCACCATGGCGTAAGCTTCTTCCGTCTCCAGCCAAATGTTGCCGTCCGCCAGCGTGGGATCGTAGATACCGGGCACGATGGCGCTGGGCATGTGCTTCAACCCCTCCAGGCCATGGAAGCTGCTGGAGGGCTGGCCGGAGTAGCACTTCACGTGGGGCAAGTCGCGGTGCAGGCGGCGGGTGACGCCGGTGAACGTGCCGCTGGTGCCCATGGCCGCAACGAAGTGGGTCAGCAGCCCGCTGGTTTGTTCGATGATTTCGCGGCCGGTGGTTTTGAAGTGCGCCTTCCAGTTAGCCGGGTTGTTGTACTGATCGGGATAGAAGTACCGGTCGGGATCGGCGTCGTAGATCTCGCGGCACATGCGGATGGCGCCGTCGGAGCCCTCGCCGGAGTCGCTGAAAACCATCTCCGCGCCATAGGCTTTCAGGATGCGCCGGCGCTCGATGGAAGCATTGCCGGGCAGACACAACTTAACTCTGTAGCCGCGGGCCGCGCCGATCATGGCGTAGGCGATGCCGGTGTTGCCACTGGTGGCGTCCAGGATGGTGTGCGCGGGACGCAGGCGGCCGGTGCGCTCGCCATCCAGAATCATGTTGAATCCGGCGCGGTCCTTGACGGAACCACCGGGGTTGAAGTATTCGGCTTTGGCGTAAATGGCGACGCCGGGGATCTCCCGGCCGATCTTGTCGAGGCGCAGCAATGGGGTGTTGCCGATGGTGGACAGCAGGTTTTGGGCCTGGGTCCGGACGGGATCGGGTACGAGAACGGCTGCCATAATCTACTAATTTTGATTAGCAAGCGATGCGGGCGGATGCAGGATTTATCATATCAAACTCTGTTGAGATTAGGGGGATGGCGTTGTTTTCGGTGGTTGGCAGAGAACCGGGACGGCATTTGCCGTTTCGATTTGGGCGACTGCCGGCCTCTTCGTCTCACCGAAGCTCTTCGACAACGCGTCGAACCACAGCCTCCACTTCCCACTGACGGAAGTCGGGAGCGGCATAGGGAGGATAGGGAGCGTATGCCGGAGAAGGAAGTGGCGCGACACCAGCCTTCCGTTCCAGCGATTTCCAGGCGGCTCCCAGCAAGAGAACGCCGACCGCCGCGCCAACCAGAGGACGAGGCTCATCTTAGCGTTCAAATCGGAGATCTGCCTTTGCATGTCCACCTGGGTTCTTCCGGATGTCCACCAAGGTCTTCGCGATATCGCTAACTTGCGCTTGCAGAGCCGCAACCGCAATCGTGTTCGGAGCACTGCCAGTTTGCGCCAGCAACCAGCCCGCGACGATCGAAACAAGCAATGCCGTCCGCATCTGAACCCAGGCTATCATGTCAGGATTACGGCTATTCGTCGACGGAGTCTGCGCGTGGCGGCGTCTCCGGGACCGGCCGGCCGGGCCTGGGAGGGCCCTCGCCGACCCGCCGCAGATCGTCGGCCAGAATCACGGCTTCAGCCAAGTCGCGCATGGGACGGCGCAGCCGCCGGCTTTCATTACGTAAGCGCAGGTAAGCTTCTTCTTCGGTAAGGTTGTACTTCTGTTGCAGGATGCCCTTGGCCCGCTCCACCAGCTTGCGCGCCTCCAGCGTCCGTTTCATCTCCAACGTTTCCGACATCAGGCGCGCGTTCTCGATGGCGATCGCGGCTTGGCCGGCCACCGCCTTTACGAAGCCGACCTCTTCGTCGGAAAAAGCGCGCTCCTCGCGCTTGTAGATATTAATGGTGCCGATCACCTTGTCGCGCGTCAACAGGGGC
>DATNMW010000227.1:0-6958 GCA_035602155.1 Bryobacteraceae bacterium
GGCGATGCGGGCGCGGCCGACCCCATCGATCGCGTCGGTTCCCGCCCGGATTTCATGATCCTGGCCTACCCCGTGATCTCGTTCATCACGCCCTACACGCACCGCGGCTCGCTGCACAACCTGTTGGGCGATAATCCCGACCCCAAGCTGGTCTCCAGCCTTTCCAACGAAACACAGGTGACCGCCCAGACGCCTCCCACCTTCCTGTTTCATACCAACGAAGACAGCGGCGTGCCGGCCGAGAACAGCGTGCTCTTCTATCTGGCTCTGCGCCAGGCAGGCGTGCCGGCTGAAATGCACATCTACGAGCGCGGCCCGCACGGCGTGGGCCTCGCGTCAACGGATGCCGTGCTGGCCACTTGGCCCGCGCGGCTAAAGGATTGGCTTGAGATTCGCGGCTTACTTCAATAGCGCGGCCCCCGTCAACGGCGCCACCCTCGTCGCGCTGCCCAGCCTGACGCCCGCTGGCGTCGTCGACATCCTGGTGGTCGCGTTCCTGATCTATCAAGCCCTGATGATCGTCAAAGGCACCCGCGCCGGCCACATTCTGATCGGCATCCTCATCATGGTGGCGCTCTACGTGGTCGCCCTCTATACCGGCCTGGAAGCGCTGCGGTCCGTGCTTTCGTATATCGTGCCGTACCTGGCGCTGGCCGTGATCATATTGTTCCAGTCCGAGATCCGCCGCACCCTGGCGCGCCTCGGACGCAAACGCTGGTTCGCGCGCGGCTATCAGCGCCCGGAGTTCACCGAAGATATCCTGATCGCGGTGCGCCGCCTGGCAGCGGACAAAACCGGCGCTCTGATCGTCGTCGAAAGGGACATAGGACTCCGCACCTTCATCGAATCCGGCGTGCGCCTGGACGCCCAGTTATCGAGCGATCTGCTGTTGGCCATTTTTCAACCGGGCGGTGCGCTGCACGATGGCGCGGTGATCGTGCAAAAGGACCGCATCGCCGCGGCTAACTGCTTTCTCCCGCTGGCCATCAATCCGTCCGTGTCGTCCAGCTTCGGTACCCGCCACCGCGCAGCCATCGGCATCACCGAAGAAACCGATTGCCTGTCGCTGGTGGTTTCCGAGGAGACCGGCCGTATTTCACTGGCCGCCTTCGGAGAGCTCAGCCCCGGCCTGAACCTGCGCGAAGTGGACGAACGGATCTGCACGCACTTCGGTGTGCGGCGCAGCGCTCCGCACCTGATCGAGGAATTCGCCGCCGATATTCCCATGGAAGCGCATCCCGCCGACAGGAGCGAGCCCAAGTGAAGAACCTCTTCACACAAAACTTCGGGTGGAAACTGCTATCGTTGGCGGCGGCGGTGCTCATATGGATCTCCGTCGCCACCGAACCGGAACTCGCGACATTTGTTTCGGCGCACGTGGAATACAAGAACCTTTCACCGGGTGTGGAAATCGATTCGGATGTGGTGGAGACCGTGTATCTGGAAGTGCGCGGACCCTCCGAGGCGTTGCGCTTGCCGGAATTGCCGCGCCGCTCCGCGGTAATTCTGGATATGGCAGCCGTTGAGCCTGGGCAACACACTTTCAACATCGATAGCAATGACGTCCGGCTGCCGCGCGGCGTGGAACTGCTGCGCGCGATTCCGGCTCAAATCCGCATGGACTTCGAACCCGGCGCCACCCGCAGCGTGCCCGTCGAGGTGCGCTTTGCGGACGGACTGCCGGAACATCTGCAAGTCCTCGAGGCGACCCCGGAACCTTCCGCTTTGGCTATCACCGGTCCGGCCAGGCGTGTGGCGCGGGTCGCCTCGGTGACGACCGATCCGCTGGTGCTGAAGCCGGAAGCCGGAACCAGTACTTATACTTTGGCAGCGTACGTGAACGACGCCAGGGTGCGCTTTCAAGACTCCCCGCAAGTTACAGTTAAAGTTACAGTCGGACAAAAGTAGATGGGTAAACAATTATTCGGAACGGACGGTATCCGCGGTGTGGCTGGAGAGTATCCCCTGGACCCTGCAACGGTTCACGCGTTCGGTGTCGCGTTAGGCGCCGACCTGCGCCGCGCGTCGCCGGATGCCGCCGTCCTCATCGGCATGGATACGCGCGAATCCGGACCGTGGATCGCCGCGCAGGTGGCCGCCGGCCTGGCGCAGCGGCGTGTACCCGCGGTGTCCGCCGGAGTCGTCACCACGCCGGGTGTCGCCTATCTGACGCGCTCCAGCGCCTTTACCGCTGGGGTAATGATTTCCGCCTCGCACAATCCGTATCGCGACAACGGCATCAAGGTCTTTAGTCACTCGGGTTACAAGCTGCCGGACGACGAAGAGGACTTAGTCGAGCGGGAAATCTTCCGTCATGCGGGCGAGGCCGCCGGCGCCTCCTTGCCATTGGCGCCCGATCCCGCATTTGCCGAGCGATACCTGGACTACCTGGCATCCACCGTCGGCGGCGTTTTCGACGGCATCCGCATCGTGCTCGACTGCGGCAATGGCGCGGCCTACCAACTCGGGCCAGCGCTGTTCCGCCGCCTTGGAGCACAGGTCGAAGCCATCTGCTGCGAGCCTAATGGGCGAAACATCAACCTGGGTTGCGGCGCCCTGCACGTGGAATCGCTGCGCGCGGCCTTGCTGAAATCGAAAGCCGATCTGGGAGTCGCGTTCGATGGCGATGCCGACCGCGCCATCTTCGTCGCCGGCAACGGGCAGATCGTGGATGGCGACGCGGTGTTGCTGATCGCCGCGCGTGCGCTGCACGCCGCCGGGAAGCTGGATGGCGACTTGGTGGTGGCTACGGTGATGTCCAACCTGGGCCTGGAACGCGCGCTGGAGCGGGATGGCATCCGGCTGCTGCGCACGCCCGTCGGCGACAAGTACGTGCTGGAGGAGATGGTACGCGAAGGCGCCGTGCTCGGCGGCGAACAATCGGGCCACGTGATCTTCCGCCAGTTCGCGACCACCGGCGATGGCCTGCTCACCGCGCTGCGTGTACTGGAGATTTCGCGGAATGCGTGCGCCGGCCTGGATGAGTTGACTGCGGGCCTGGAAATCTATCCGCAGCGTTTGCAGAACGTGCGCGTGCGGGAACGCCGGGCGCTGCACGAGTTGACGGAGGTGGCGCGCGAGATTGAAGAGTGCCAGCGCGAGTTTGGCGCCGCGGGACGCGTGCTGGTGCGCTTCTCGGGCACCGAGCCTCTGGCCCGCGTGATGGTGGAAGGTCCCGACCTGGCGCGCGTGGATGAGTTCACCGACCGCATCGCCACGGCAATCAGAAACGAGATAGGAGCATAACATGCGCACTTTGATTTTGACGCTCGCACTAAGCGCCGCCGCAATCGCTCAACAACCCCGCCTGAAAGTCTCCGACGAAGGATGGGTCTCACTCTTCAACGGCAAGGATCTGACTGGCTGGGTGAACGTAGGCGGCGAACAATGGACCGTGGAAGATGGCGCGATTCACGGCGTGGGCGTCACCAAGGGCTATGGCTACCTGATGACCGAAAAGCACTACAAGGATTTCGAACTGGCCATCCGTTTTCAGTGTGTCACCGGCGGCAATAGCGGTGTTTTCTACCGCACCAGTTTCAAGCTGGGCACCGCGGACGTCGCCGAGGGATACCAGTTCGAAATCGACCGCAACCTGAACCATCACACCGGCGGCATCTATACCGCGCGCCGCGGCTGGATCGTGTGGCCGTCGCCCGAAAACGAATTCGTAATCAAGCCCACGGAGTGGAACGATTACGTGCTGACCGTGGTGGGCAACCACCATCGAGCGCGCCTGAACGGCGTGCAGGTGATCGACTTCACCGACCCGGTGAACGAGGTGGACGACGGGGCGATTGCGCTGCAATTGCACGCCGGCGGGGAGGCGAATATGCGGTTTAAAGACATCTTCATCCGCGTACCCTGACGTGGGCGCGCGCAATCGTGCGTGCCGCGTCGGCACTCGTGCCGACGCCCCCTTTCGGCCCGAGAGCCGGTGGCCCAGCGCGCTAACATGGATTGAGCAGTACGGATGGAACTCGACGCAGCTAAAGTAGAAAACGGGACTCGCGGTACGACCGCGATTTGGCGGTATATGGACTTGCCTAGGTTCGTCTCGATGATATCAACCAGTACGTTATGGTTCTCCAAGGCAGCCACGTTATGCGACGATCCGTGGGAGGGGTTCGGCAAAGCGGAATGTCTCAAAGCACTAGTGGCGGATGGCTCTCCAGGTTTGGTCATGCACGAGGCGCCCGACGGGACGAGAACCAACATTTCCGTGCCGCAGATGCTGGCCGGGTTGAGCCAGAGATCGGCTTCAATCTTTGAAAATGCGCAGGACCACATCTATGCGAATTCGTGGTGTTTGGACGCATCTGAGTCGATGGCAACGTGGCAGATTTACGGTTCACTTGGTTCAGGCGTGGCAGTGAGGTCGTCTGTCGAGCAATACCAGCGGGCGGCGAAGTTCGGGGTAGATTCCTCGCACTATATTTTCGGCGAAGTCACCTATCACGAGAGCATTGAATCAGAGCCCGCTGTCCATCGAGATCTCCGCGAGACTATTCCTGCGCCAGGCTTTCGTCTGCGGAGTGAGGTTCTCAAGCTGGGCCTTCACAAGCGCTCGTGCTATTGGTACGAGCACGAGTGGCGGGCAGTTATATACCAGGACAGCCGACCCGAAATCGCTGGCATTCGGGAGACCTTTGATTTGGAGCAACTGATCAGTGCAGTTTATGTCGGTCCCCGCGCACAGGAGTTTGTCGCTGAAGTAGTGTATTCGATGATCGAGAAATTCCTGATCCGAAAACCACTGGAGCGATCTGTTCTGTTAAGCTCCCCACGAAACGAAAGAGCGTCACAGCCTGAGTGATGTCGCGCAGAGGCGTATAATGGTTCTGACGCGTTCCGAATCGGGCACTTATCCGCTGCTTCCGGGTATGAGAACGCTGTCGATCCGGCGACTGCGGCTTCACCTCGGTTGCGAAGCTCGTCGCGTGCATACGTTACAACCCCGCCAACTCGTTCATCCGCTCCACCTGCTTCACCAAAAACCCCATATCCGAAAACGGCTCCCCCCCAAACCGCGCCCAATACACCCGCCCCTTCTTATCGATCAGAATCGTCGAGTGCAGCTCGATGTCCTCGAAATCGTCGTACGAATGAAAGCGCCGCGCATTCGCATGATCCGGGTCCGACAACAGCCGCGCGGGAAGATCGCCGAACTGCTTCAGCGCCTCGCTGTTCTTCTCCGGCGGCGCGCTGCTCACGGCCAGCACCACCGTATTCAGACGGTCCCACTCGTCCTTCTTCGTGCCGATATCATGTAATTGCCGCAAGCAATGCGGACACTCCGGCCCCAGATAGAACACCAGCAGCACATTCTTGCCGCGATACTCGGCCAGCGAGACGGACTTACCCGCGGCATCGCGTACGTCCAGCGCCGGCGCCTCGTAGGGCTCCCACCGTGGCGGCCCGAAATGGTCCAGAGACACGCGCACGTAGTTGCGCTGCGGCGCGGGCGACGAGTCGCGCGGCGCCGCGGTAATTCCGGTAGCCTTGGCGCGCTCCAGAATCCTCAGCCCCGCGTCGGCATTCAAAGCCACGAATAGCAGCCGGGCCATGTCGTCCTCAGCCTTGGCCTTCTCGCCCAGAGCGGCGTACGCGCGCACCAGTCCGGAGAGCGCGAAGATGTCGTTATGAGTCAGTTCCAGCGCCTTCTCGAACGCTTGCGCCGCCAGCACGGGACTCTTGGCATCCAGGTAAGCCTCGCCCAAACTGTTGTAAAGCGACTGCGGATAAAACGGCGGGTCCGCATATTGCTTCTGCATGTCGTACTCGCGACCGGCAGCGTCCGCCAGCAGCCCCAGGCCTACAATGGTATCGCCGGTTCCGGCGCGCGCGATCGCGAACCGTCCCTTAAGTTCCAGCGCTTCGATGGTGTAAGTATCCTCCGCGTCCTTGTTCTTGTCCAAATCCTTCTTCAGCGCGGCATGTGCGGCCATGCTCTTCGCGGCTTTCTCCAGGTCGCCCTTGCCCAGCCAGGCGCGCGCCTCGCAGTAGGCCTTGTTCATCTTGTCCTCGTATATGTCTCGCCACGGAATGAACTTCGGATTCAGCAGATCGTCCCACCGCTCGTACTTGATCAACACCCGCTGCATGGCCGCGATGCCGCGCGAGTGCGTACTGTAGGCGTTCTCCTTGTTATCCACCGGATCGAGCGGCGCATCGATCAGTTGGTGCGCGCCGAAGATGGCCGCCTCCGCCATCCCGAGCTGTTCCTGAATATAAGAAAGATAAGTGCGGTTGTGCGCGTAATTCCAGTTATCGAACGGAAACGTGAGGCTGGTCTGCATGTACCGCTTCTCCACGCGCGTGGCCGCATCCATGGAGAGCGCCGCTTCGTCCCACATGCCCAGAATGCTGTAGATGTGCCCCGGCATATGCTGGGCGTGGCCGATGCCCGGCACCAGCTCGGTGTACGCGCGGCAGCTTGCAAGCGCCTGCTCGGGTTGGTTGTAATCCCAATTGTGGATGCGATAGTGGTGCGCGCCGGGATGGTTGGGATTGTGCGCCAGGATCTCACGGATGATCAGCTCGGTGCCATATCGCGAGTCGCCCATGGTGGCATAAGCCAGCAGCGCACGCGCCTCCATATCGTCCGGGTACTTCACGCACAGCGTTTCGAGCTTCTTGACTTCGGCGCGCCGCAGTGTGCGGTAATCGCGATCGTCGTCGGCATCGCGCACCGGATCGGGCAGCATGGCGGCTTCCAGAGCCTCGATGTACAAGCGCTCCCGCTCGGTGACCTTGTCCTTGCGCTTGACGGCTTCGCGCAGGAAGTCGGCGGCACGATCGGCCTCGCCGCCACGGCCGCTGGTAGCGCGCGCCAGGCCCCAATAGGCCATGGCATTGTCCGGCTCCAGCTTCAGGCACCAGCGGAAGGAGCGCTCGGCTTCGTAATACCAGAACCCGTGGAACTGCCCGATGCCCTGGTTGAAAAATGCCCGCGCTT